>JBJMWV010000416.1:0-4561 GCA_045809985.1 Chthoniobacterales bacterium
ACGATTCAAGGCGTCGGCACGATCACCGCGCCAGGCAAAGATTCGGTTCAGCCTAACGAGGGCACCGCGCAGGAACTTGAGGCAAAGCACATCGTGATCGCGACGGGCAGCGTGCCGGTGGAACTGCCGGGAATGAAGTTCGACGGCAAGACGATCGTCGACAGCACGGATGCGCTCTCCTTTTCCGAAGTGCCAAAGAAGCTACTTGTGATCGGTGGCGGCGCGATCGGGCTGGAGATGGGCTCGGTTTGGAGCCGGCTCGGATCGGAAGTGACGGTCGTCGAATTTCTCGATCGCATCGCGCTCGGCTTCGATCTCGAATGCGCGAATGCATTGCAGAAAGTGCTCACCGCGCAGGGCATGAAGTTCCATCTCGGCACGAAGGTGAACGAGATAAAAGTCGAGAACGGCCGCGCCACGGCGAGCGCGACGAAGGGCGAGGAGAAGCTGAGCTTTGACGCGGACAAGGTGCTTGTCTCAGTCGGCCGACGCTCCTTCTACGATGGTGTCGGCGCGGAGAAAGTTGGTGTGCAATTTGACGAGCGGAAGCGGATCAAAGTCGACGCGCATTTCCGCACCAACGTCGAAGGCATCTACGCGATCGGCGACGTGATTGCCGGCCCGATGCTCGCGCACAAAGCGGAGGAAGAAGGCGTCGCCTGCATGGAGATCATCGCGGGCAAAGCCGGTCACGTGAACTACGACGTCATTCCTGGAATCATTTACACCAATCCGGAGCTGGCCGGTGCCGGCGTGACGGAAGATTTCGCGAAAGAGAAAGGGATGGAGGTGCGCGTCGGCAAATTTCCATTCGTCGCGAATGGGCGCGCGCTGGCGGCAGATGACGCGACGGGGTTCGTGAAGTTTGTCGCCGATGCGAAGACGGACCGGATCATCGGCGCGCACATTATGGCGCACGCTGCGTCAGATCTTATGGCCGAATGCGTCGCGGTGATGGAGTTCGGCGGCAGCGCGGAAGATCTTGGCCGGACGGTGCACGCTCACCCGACGCACAGCGAAGCCGTCAAGGAAGCCGCGCTCGCCGTGAACAAAGGCGCGATTCACATCGGCAATCGCTAGGTCCCTTCCTCTGCGACGCGGCGCTTAATCGCGAAGAGCGCAACCAGACCGGCGATCGCGCAAACCGTCGCGCCGAGCGCGAGCGAGTATTGTGTTCCCAGCCAACCCGCGACCGCGCCAGCTTCGAGGCTGCCGAGTGGAATCATCGCGCCGAAGATGAGTGACCAAACGCCCATGATGCGGCCGCGCATGCTGTCGGGAACAATC
Source organism: Chthoniobacterales bacterium (assembly GCA_045809985.1). GTDB lineage: Bacteria > Verrucomicrobiota > Verrucomicrobiia > Chthoniobacterales > UBA10450 > JACCTI01. The sequence continues at coordinate 1,288 of JBJMWV010000416.1, forward strand.
GTCTGCAGAACCGTGTTCGAGGTGGAGAAGAAGAGGAGCATGCCGAGACCGCTGACGAAGAGCATGCCTAACGAGAGATAGAAATTACTCGTTAGGGCAAGGCCGATGACGGAGCCGGCAAAAATCCAAAGACCGCCGAGTGCCATCCCGCGCGGGGACATGCGATCGCCAAAAGTCGCGACGAAGAGCGCGCCAACCAGCGCGCCAATACCGCTCGCTGACATCAGCACACCGTAGCCATTCGGTCCAAGGTGGAGAATGTCGCGCGCGAACGCAGGCATCAGCACCGCGTAAGACCAGCCGAAAACTCCGACGACGCCGAAGAGCGACAGAATTGTCCGGACGCGCCGATTGGTGAAGGCGTACTTCACGCCGCTCAATGGGTGCGCTGCCTCGGCGTCACGCGGTGCCGGCTTGATGTGCCGCACGTCCATCATCAGATAGCCCGCGATCACGGCGATGAAGCTGACGCCGTTGAGGAAGAAGCACATCGTCGTGCCGACGCTCGCGATCAGCAGCCCGGCGATCGACGGCCCGACAATACGCGCGCCGTTGAAGATCGAGCTGTTGAGGGAGATCGCATTCAGCAAATCTTCGCGGCTCGTCATCTCAACCGTGAACGCCTGACGCGCCGGCATCTCGAAGCCGAGCGCGATGCCGTTCACCGCCGCGATGATCATGATCAAGGTCGTTGACGTGAAGTGCCTCCAAACCACCGCGGCAAAAGCGAAGGCGAAGATCATCTCGAAGATTTGCGTCACGATCAGGATCGAACGCTTCGGATATTTGTCGGCCAGAATGCCGCCCCAGATCGCGAAGAGCATCATCGGCGCGGAACCGACGGCGGCGATTGCGCCGAGTAAAAACTTCGAGCCGGTGATGTCGTAAACGAGCCAGGCGATCGCCGTCTGCTGCATCCACGTGCCGACTAATGACACGAGCTGGCCAAAGAAGAAGAGCCGATAATTGCGATGCCGCAGCGCGCGGAAAGTATGACGCAGCGAGACTTTCGTCGTCGCGACACGGCGCGGCTGACCGTGCAGATCAGACGGGACGCGGACGTGTTCGGTGCTGGCAGGCATGCGTCACTCTACGTGCGCGAAGCTGCCGCGGGATGGGTTTTCGCGGGAGATCCGCTCAGGCCACCCAGCGCCACAACGCGAACTCGACCATGAACAATCCAGCGAGTCCGCTCGCGACAACGAGGTAAGCGCGATTGAAGCGCTCATGCCGTCCCCAATGCGCGAAGGCGAGGAAGATCGGGAACACCACAAGGATGTAGCGCGGCATTGATTCGTAGCTGCCCCACGATGTGAGGAAGAGCGCCGAGACAACCGCATACACGCCGTAGCTCAGGCGTTGAGTAAACGCGACGTAAACCGCCATCCCGAGCGTGAGCAGCGCGAACGCGAGGTCAACCCAATCGCGGCCGAGCATCGGGCGATGCAGCATCTCGAGCAGCGGATAAACCGGCCCGCGCAACGTGCCCCAGCCGCCACCCCACGCGGCCTGCGCATCGCCGATCGCGTGGATGTTTCCGAAGCGCCACTGGAAGTAGAGCATCAGTCCGCCGAGCGCCGCCGGTATCAGCGCGAGCCAGAGGACATCGGCGCGGATTTTCCGCCAAGCAAACGACCGCTGCGCGAGGTATTCCACCGCGAGCGGAAGGCAGAGCAAAATACCGGGTGAACGCGTCAGTGCGGCAAGCGCGCCGAAGACGCCGGCGGCGAACCACTTTGCCCGACGTGCGTTGTAAAACGCCGCTACGCTGACCGCGATAAACAGCGATTCGCTGAAGACCGATGAAAGAAAAAAGGAAGTCGGAAACGCGAGCAGATAAAGCGCGGCTCGCGCGCCGGTCTCTTCGTCAGCTTCGAGCCTAACGAGTCGAGCGAAGTAGACCAGGCCAATGAGCAGCGCGATATTCGAAGCGATCAACCCACTGACAAACCAGCGCAGATCTGTCTTGCCGCGAACCAGTCCATGCACGAGCCGAATGCTCGCCGGATAAAGCGGAAAGAACGCTGTGTTCGACTGCTGACCGGCGACAAACTTGTAGCCGTCTTTCGCGAGCGATTCATACCATCCGGCATCCCAGCGCAGCCAGACGTTGAGGAAGGGGTGCGACCATGGCGAAATGTTGTTTCCGATCGGCGCGCTGTATCCGTTCGGTTTTAGCTCCCAAGTCGCGGGACCCGGCGCGATTCCTTGGAAAGCCAGCAAACCGAGCCAACTGACAGCGATAAGCATCGCGCGGGTAGTGACAAATGGGAGGAGAACGTCGCGCGCAAACCACGACTGACTCGGTCTGGCGACGCGGCTCAAGATCGAGCGGTAATGAGCTGACCGCGGGGCTGCTTCAGTTGCTGGAGAGGGCGGGGTCATCAAGGCTGGGACGTTGCGTTCCGTATTCACCGAGATCACCTCTCTGTGCAACACGATGAGAAGCGAGCTTTAGCGGAATACATTTATGCAGCTGTCGAGCGCTCAACTGCGGTGCTGCGGCCTCACGAAAATCCATGTGCGCTCCAGACGGAGCGTAGTACCATCTCGCCCTTAATCGCGCGATGAAAGTAGTCATTCTCTGTGGCGGCAAGGGCACGCGACTCCGTGAGGAAACGGAGTTTCGACCGAAGCCGATGCTGCCGATCGGCGACCGGCCGATCCTGTGGCACATCATGAAGACGTACGCGCATTACGGATTCAAAGAGTTCATCCTCTGCCTCGGCTACAAGGGTGAGATGATTAAGGAATACTTCCGCAATTATCTCTGGAACATTTGCGACGCGACGCTGTTCCTCGGACAGGAGCCAAAGGCTGAATTTCATACCCGGCACACGGAAGAGGATTGGCAGGTTACGCTGGCCGATACCGGCGCAGATTCGATGACGGGTGAGCGCATCCATCGCATCCGGAAGTATCTTGAAAACGACAACACCTTCCTTCTGACGTATGGAGATGGCGTTGGAAATATCGACATTCCGGCATCAATCGAATTGCATCAGTCGTTAGGCAAAGCCTGCACCTTGACCGCAGTCCATCCGCCGGGTCGCTTCGGCGAGATCAGTTTCGAAAACGAAGATCGCGTTCGCGAGTTCAACGAGAAGCCGCGGACGGAAGTCGGCTACATTAACGGCGGGTACATGGTCTGCAGCACGCGCGTTTTCGATTACATCGCGGCGCATCCGGATACCATGTTCGAACAGGAACCGCTGCGGCAAATCACCGCCGAAGGGCAGCTTGTCGCCTATAAGCACGATGGCTTTTGGCAGCC
>JBJMWV010000417.1:0-5382 GCA_045809985.1 Chthoniobacterales bacterium
TCCGCTCAGCGAATACGTCGGCGAGCCGGTCGGCAAGAAAGTCGTCCCGATCGACGAGCGTCCGTAGTTGTAGCGTCCGCTGTCCGAGAGTTTTTGGCGGTTGAAAGCAACGCCGGCATCCTGAAATTCAGGATATGAGAACTGCGGCATTGCTTATCGTCTGTTGCTTCGCGCTCAACAGCGTTTCGCCCGCGCGCGCGCAGAACGAAATCGAAGTCACCGCGCCGCCGAAGGCCGACCCGACTGTTCACGGCCAATATCCGATCGCCTACAAGGAGATCATCCAGCAATGGCTCGGGACCAAACTTGCGGACCCGAACAGCGCTGTCATCGATTGGTTAGGCGAACCGAAGCCGGGCGAATACAAGACGAAGAAAGGTGAGCGGCACGTCGGTTACGTCGTCGATTTCAAGGTGAATGCCCGAAACCAATTCGGCACTTACACCGGCAAGCAGCTCTACCGCGTCGTGATCAAGAACGGCGACGTGCTCTGGGGCGGACACCCGCTGCAATAGCGCGATTAAGCGAGCAGCCGGTCTAACGAGTCGACGCAGAGCTGCGACCACGTCTCGAGATTTTCGCGCCGACTAACGAGTTCTTCGCGGGAGAGGAAGGACAGATTGGTGATCATCGCCTCGCGCTTCTCCACCCTCGGTTCGGCGAGTTTGAAGACGTGCACGATCCCGAGATGCACGCGTCCGACTTCCGTCGTGTCGTCATTCAGAAGCGCAACGACGCGATCTTCGAACGGGCTCGCGATCGTGATCTCCTCATTCACTTCGCGTTCGACTCCGGCGCGATAAGCGTTTTCGTCGAAGGCGAAAAGCGATTCGTCGGTGTCGTTCATGTGACCGCCAATTCCGATTGAGCCTTTTGCGACAAGCCGTTGCTCGCCGGCCTTTTTGCCGCGGACGTAATGCAGCACCTTGCTATCGTGCGCGACAATCACGTAGGGGATGATCTGCTTGTGCGTCGGATCGTTCTCCGCCTGCGCGCGTGGCAGGAAGAAGTTGTTCCCGCGTGAAAGAAGCGCGCTCAGGTACTTGTCGGGCTCGAAGTTGAGGCCATGAAAACTGCCCAGTTCGTCGAAGAGACTGCGCCTAACGACTAATACGTTCTCATCCGTCGCGGCCATCTCGCAGATTAGAAGTGATGGGTCACGCCGATCTGCGGGCCGAAGAGATTCAAGCTCGGATTCGGGTCGGTCTGGCCGCCGTTCGAAAGATGTTGATAGAGCGCGCCGACGTTCACGCTGGTGCGCTCGTTCACGCGATACGAAAGCCCGGCCGCCGTCAGGATGTTGAACGTGAAATCCTGACCCTGCGCACCAAATATGTCTGCGTGGCTGTCGATAATACCGAGTCCGACGCCGCCGGAGATGTAGGGTGTGATGCGCCAGCCGGGCTGCACGAAATTGTAACGCATCCCCGCCGAGACACCGAAGTAGTGCGTCTCCGGTCCGCGGAAGATCGGCTCGGCCATACCGAGGAAGTAAAACTGATTGTAGCCGTGCCAGAACCCGGGCTTCTCGATGCCGCCCCACTTCCAGCGCGCGGTAACGAAGAGCGCGCCGATTTCGTAACTGTTCGGATTAGCAAGCGAGCCCCAGAGGTACGCCGTTTCGGCGGACATTTCGAAGTGCGGCGCGACGATCTCACTCCCGCCGCCGAGATGGCGATTGACCGCTTCGGTGCCTGCATTCGCGAGTGAAGTGCAGCAAAGAATCGCACCGAAAATCGTGAGAAGCACCCGTCGAAAACCCATAAGAGCGGCTACGATATGGTGGGTCGCTCCGTTTGCAATGTGGGCGCCATCGCGGCGATGAATCAGAAGCCGTCGACGAATTTCGCCAGATCCGCGGGTAGCGGACTGCTCCACTCGCCGACGCGGTCAATCGCCAGCTTGGATGAGTGAAGCGCGTGTCGCGGCAGAAGCAGTGCGCGCTCCAGCTCTGCGGTCCAGCCGCTTTCGATGAAGTCTAGATAGAGCTGCTCGTTGGGCCCGTAGATCTTGTCGCCGACAATCGCATGACCAAGCGAAGCGAGATGAACGCGGATCTGATGCGTGCGGCCGGTGCGGGGAATTGCGCGAACGATACTGAATGGCTCGCCTGCGTGCCGAAAGCGTCGCTCGACCAGAAACTCCGTCCGCGCCTCCGCGCCTAACGAGTGGATCGCCTGCTTTAGGTAGATCGGCGAAGGACCGTGTGCGCCTTGTCGCGCAAGCGGCGCATCAACTGTCGTCGTCTCCCATTCCGGCGAGCCCCACACAATCGCTAGATACTCCTTCTCGATCCGCTGATCCTGCATCGCGAGGCCGAACTTTCTCGCCGCTTCAGCCGTCTTCGCGACGAGCACGAGGCCGCTCGTTTCGCGGTCGAGCCGATTCACGATCGAGACCTGGCCGCCATTAGCCAACTCGAACGCGAACAGGTTGCGCAACTCGCTCCACAAGGTGCGCGCCCCGTCGGGCTTCGTCGGATGAACGAGAAGGAACGGAGGCTTGTCGACCACCGCGTAGTCGTCCGTTTCCGCGACGATCGTGAAGTCGGTGCGGACGTTTGCACGCGCTTCCTCGCTGCTGGATAAGGGACGCGTGATTTCGCTCCGCAACGTCACTCGCCACTATAAGAGCGGCGATCGCCTCGTGCATGCGGTCGACAGCGTTTCGCTCGCGATCGCTGACGGCGAGTTCGTCGCCATCACTGGACCGAGCGGCTGCGGCAAGAGCACCTTGATGCACCTGATCGCCGGGCTCGACACGCCAACGAGCGGAGAGATTTTCGTCGATCAGCTTCCGTTGCACGAAGCCGATGACACCGCCCTGACGGAGTATCGCCGGCATCGGCTCGGCCTGGTCTTTCAGTTTTTCAATCTGCTGCCGACGATGAACGTGCTCGAGAACGTCGGCTTTCCGTTGCTCCTGCAGGGCGTCTCGTTAGGTGAAACGCAGGCGCGCGCGCGCGAGTTGCTCGAGCTCGTCGGGATGAGCGAACGCGCGGAGCATTTCGTGCATCAACTGAGCGGCGGCGAGCAACAACGAACCGCGATCGCCCGCGCGTTGGTGCACAAGCCTTCTCTGCTGATCGCAGACGAGCCGACGGGCAACCTTGATTCCGTCGCGGCAGATAAGGTGATGCAGGTCCTCACGCGTATCGGCGCAGAAAGGCGAGCGACGTTGATCGTCGTGACGCACAGCGCTGAAGTCGCACGCGCGGCTTCGCGTCGGATCGAGATGAGCGACGGCAAAGTTGTCGCGGACGGCGCGAACCCCACCCTACAACCGACTCCTCGTTAGGCGACAGCTCGCGCGCATCTTCGATTTCCGCACCGGCCGGCTCGAGAATATGGCGCGCGGCAGCTTTTCTTGACCTACTTCGGAAAACCGCTTTACCTAAATCGCCCCGCCCGTAACCTGCGCGACGCCGTGGAACTCAAAGACATCAAAGCCATTATCGACTTGATGAAGAAGAACGACCTTTCGGTCTTCGAAATGGAGAAGGATGGCTTCAAGTTAAAGCTGCAAAAAGGCGCGGGCGACCAGACGGTTTTCGCCTCTGCGGCGCCGACGATCGTGCCCATGCCGATGCCAATCGCGGCGGGCGCACAGGCCGGTGCTGGTGCGGGAGCGCAAAGTTCAGCACCCTCTACTGCTGCCGCGCCGGCCGAAAAAGGCGCTCCGTTAAAAGACATCACGTCACCGATGGTCGGCACATTCTATCGCCAGAATTCTCCGGATTCGCCGCCATTCGTCGACGTCGGTAAAGCGGTCAGCGAAGACAGCGTCGTCTGCATTATCGAAGCGATGAAGGTGATGAACGAGATCAAAGCCGAAATGACCGGCACGATCGCCGAAGTCGTGGCCGAGAACGGCAAACCGGTGCAGTTCGGCCAGGTGCTTTTCCGCGTCAGGTAAGTAGCGCCCCGCGAGAGCTGACGTAGTGTCCGGTTCGCGCAGCACCTGATGTTCGAGAAAGTCCTCATCGCAAATCGCGGCGAAATTGCTCTGCGCGTGATCCGCGCCTGCAAAGAGCTCGGCATTCGCACGCTCGCGGTTTACTCGGAGGCGGACGGCGACTCTCTCCATGTGCAGCTCGCGGATGAAGCCATCTGCATCGGCGCGCCGGCGAGCTCCGATAGCTATTTGCGAATCGATCGCATCATGAGCGCGGCCGAAGTCGGCGATGTCGATGCCATTCATCCCGGCTACGGATTTCTCGCCGAGAACGCGCACTTCGCGGAAGTCTGCGAGAGCTGCAAAATCAAATGGATCGGGCCGTCACCCGCTGCGATGCAGGCGATGGGCGACAAGAATTCCGCGCGCTATCACGCGCGCAAAGCTGGCGTCTCAGTAACACCCGGCAGCGACGGGATTGTGGAGAGCGAATCCGAGGCACTCAAGGTCGCGCGCAAGATCGGATTCCCGGTGATGATCAAAGCGGTCGCCGGCGGCGGCGGTCGCGGCATGCGCGCGGCGCACAACGAAGCGAGCTTCGTCTCATTGTTCTACGCTGCGCAGAACGAAGCGGAGAAAGCGTTCGGCAACGGCGCGGTTTACATCGAGAAGCTGATCGTCAATCCGCACCACGTGGAGTTTCAGATCATCGCCGACGGTCACGGCCGCGTCATTCATCTCGGCGAACGCGATTGCTCCGTGCAGCGCCGCAACCAGAAGGTGATCGAAGAAACGCCGTCACCGCTGCTCACGCCCGCGTTGCGCAAGAAGATGGGCAAAGCCGCGGTGAAGCTCGCCGAGTCAGTTAATTACGTGAACGCCGGCACGATGGAGTTCCTGGTCGATAACCAGGGCAACTACTACTTCATCGAGATGAACACGCGCATCCAGGTCGAGCACACCATCACCGAGGAAGCGTACGGCTGCGACCTCGTGAAGGAGCAGATCCGGATCGCGTCCGGCGAACATCTGTCGCCGCACATCGTCAATGCGCAGCCGCGCCAGCATGCCATTCAGTGCCGCATCAATGCCGAAGATCCGGAGCGGAACTTCCAGCCCTCGCCCGGCAAAATTAACTTCTACTACGCGCCCGGCGGCCGCGGTGTGCGCGTCGATTCACACGCTTACACCGGCTACGTGGTGCCGCCGTATTACGACTCGATGATTGCGAAAGTGATCACGGTGGGCGCAACGCGCAGCAACGCGATCGACCGCATGCGCCGCGCACTCGACGAGTACTACATCACGGGCATCAAGACGACCGTACCCTTTCACGCGGCGATCATGCGCAACGGCGATTTCCGCAGCGGCAAATACGACACCGGCTTCGTAGAGCGGCTGATGACCTCCGACAACTTCAGCCTCCCGCCGACCTCGACGCGTCTGCACGAGTGACTGGTGTAGCGGCGGACGCGACGCTCTACGGCA
>JBJMWV010000418.1:0-8137 GCA_045809985.1 Chthoniobacterales bacterium
TCGACGCGGTCTTCAACGCGATCGCCGCCGCTGGGTTCAACGTGACGCCGCTCTCGCGCTTGCAGAGTTACACGATCACGGGTGATCCGGCCTTCCTGCCGCCGCGGCCGATAGTCATCACGATTGATGATGGCTCGCAAAGCGTCGTGAAACTCTTTCATCCGCGCGCGCTGAAGCGAAAACTTCCGTACGCAATCGCGCTCGTCACGAGTTGGATGAGTGAGACGGACGAGAGCAATCACAGCACAGGCGAACCCGGCGGCAACGATCCGACGATGACGTGGAAGGAAGCGAAGCAGCTTTTCGATTCCGGACTCGTCGAAGTGATCTCGCACTCCGACGGGCTGCATTATCAGGCGATCGATCTGCCATTGTCGGATGAAGGATCGCCGGCGGAAACGGTCCGCCAATGGCTCGTCGAGAAGAACCGCCTAGAGACGACGGACGAATACGAGACGCGAATTCGCGTCGACATGGACACGAGCCGACGCAAACTGGCCGAGCACGGCTTCCCGATTCCGAGCTTCCTCTGCTGGCCCTACGGCGAATGGAACGTCGCCGCGAAAGCGATCGCGAAGCAGTGCGGCTTCACGCATTTCCTTGGCTTCGATACGCCTGCGATTTTCGTCTCGCGCGATAACTCTGCGGACGGCAATCTGCCCCGCATTCCAGTGCTGCGAAAAGACGAAACCATCCCGCTGAATTTCCCGAGCGATAAGGGCGAGCAGCAATCGTGGTGGCTCGCGTTTCTGCGCGTTGCGATTCGAACCCAAAGCCGCACGCTGCTCGCCGCGACGCTCGCGCAGCTCACGCCCGAAGCGTCGGCGAATCCGCAGGCGGAAGTCTCGCGGGGCGCACTGGAGATTCTGAACGGCAACGTCTCCGGCGGCACGCAGCGTCTCCTGAAATTGCGCAACGCCGCGCCCTTTGATGGAAACGTCACGGGCATGATCGATCAAACAATTGCGCTGCTCGCGCCCGCGCCGCGCCCGCATTGATGCACGCACTCCTGGCCGCTTTTCAGTGGGACGACTTCGTCCGCATGCTCGCCGATCACTGGATCAGCGAGTTCCGCGATCTTGGTGATTTCCCTTTCGAATCGATCGCCGAATACATCGACATTTTTCCGCTCGTCATCTGCGCGATCTGGTCAATCTACGGCGTGATCTGCCTGGTGAATTCATTTCGGAAGAGACGCATTCCGGACACGCTGCCGAGCTACACCGTCATCATTCCGTTTTATTCCGAGCCTGCTGGCGCGCTGCGCAGCGCGGAGAGTATGGCGCAGGTTCAACCGTCTCCAGATGAGATCCTGCTCGTCGATGACGGCAGTCCGGATGAAGAAGAATGCGCCCGCGTCCTCGCCGTTCTGCCGCCGAGAACCCGAGTCGTGCGCCTAACGAGTAATGGCGGAAAAGCCGCGGCGCTGAATGCGGGATTGCGCGAGGTGCAGTCGGAGATCGTCGCCTGCCTCGATGCGGACACGGTTGTTCATACCAAAGACTGGCGCGGCATGCTCGCGCGCTTCGCGAACGCGCCCGGCGTCGGGGGCGTCACCGGGAAGATTTGGCCGTCGAAGCCGCACTCGTTAGTCGAGATGATGCAGACGCTCGATTATCTGGCGGTCATTGGTTTGGTGAAAAACGCCGAGGATCGCTGGGGCGGGTTGATGACGGTGTCCGGAGCATGGGTTGCCTTTCGACGTGCGGCGCTCCTCGACATCGGCGCTTGGAACGAGAGCACCGCCGCCGAAGATATCGATCTTTCGTGGCGTATGCAGTCAGCCGGTTGGCGAATGGCTTACGACCGCAACTGGATCGCGTACGTCGAGATGGTGCCGACGTGGCCTGCACTTTGGCGCCAACGACGTCGCTGGAGCCGCGGGCTTGGCCACGCAGTGCGGGATCATTTCCCCGAAGCGCTTCGTCGCGGCGCGACGCACATACCAGTCGCGCTAATGACGTTCCTCGGTGCTAGCTGGCTTTGGACTTCGCTTCTCGTCGGTTGCATCCGACTCGCCGCCGTCGCGCGGCATGCCATGCATGGTCACGGTGTCGTCCACGGCGCGATTTGGAGCCGCGTCCTAGTGTATTTCGGAATCTGCCTCGGGTTCTTCTTCATGCAGCTCGTGATCGCAACCCTGCTCGATCGCGCGCGGTGGACGACTTACCCGAAGCTCTTCCTGCTCGCGCCGTTCTACACTCTCTACTTCTGGGCGATTTCGCTTAGCACCTTTGTCGTTGGCTTCCCCGAAGGCTTCTTCCGCTATGATCGCGGCCAATGGCGGCGCACCGTCCGCACCGAAGAGATCCTGACCGGCGCCCATCCGGAGCTGCAATGAAACACGCGCTCACTCTTTCGTTCCGTCTTCTGCTTTTACTTGTTGCGCTCTACGCGGTTTCGAACGCCCTGAAGGAGCTACTCCTTCGCGAAGATGATCCTATCCAGGCCACGCTCCTTGTCCTTTTCAACGTGATCATCGCCGCCGTCTGCTGGTCGTTAGGTTGTTGGTCCTCCCGGCGCTCCGGTCGGCGCGCGCCTAACACTTAGGCTGGGCGGATTACTTCCGGTAGATCTCGACCAGCGCCACGCCCGTCACCGCTGGATCAGAACTTCGCACGATCGCGGTGTAATTTCCCGGTGCTAGCGTCCGCACGATCGCCGGCTCCAACGCATTATTCGGTTGGAGATCTAGAGAAATCAAATCAGGCGCCTGCGGATCATCTCGCCAGTTATCATTCACCGCGACGGTGTTCCCGTTTCCGTCGAATACTAGTAGAACTGGATCGGGCAGAGCGTCAGTAATTCCGAAATCCGCCAACGAAGGACCGAGGGCGCGAACCACGAACTGACCAGGAGCGGCACCTTGAATGATCGCACCACCTATCATCACGTTATCGCCTGACTGGACTATGCCGCGGGTGCTGATGTTGATGAGCGAGCTCGCTGACCCGGGCTCAAGATCATAGACCTCAACCAAGGCGACACCTTGCGTCGCCTGCACGCCCGATTCGATCACGGTGTAAGAGCCAGGGTTTAAGGTAGCGATCAACGCTGCTTCACGAGGATCAGTTGGAGCTAAGTGCGTCGCAGCAATTCCTACGGGATCGCTCTCCTCCCAGTTGTCATTGCTAGCGAGACGTCCTTGTTCCGAGAAAAGCCCGAGAGCTGGGTCTTGCAGTGCGCCTGGTACACCAAAGGCCGTAAGCGAGGGGCCAATACCTCTCGCCAGGATCTTCTTCGGACTTGTTCCACTTACGATAAAGCCGCCGATCAGGACGTGGTCGCCGGTTTCAACACGGGCACGCGTGGAAATATTCTGAAGTAGAGCAGGAGTTGGCGTGGGAGTAGGAGTTGGAACAGGAGTCGGCGTAGGCGTAACAACGGGCGTCGGAGTAGGTGTCGCTGTAGGGGTAGCAGTTGGAGTGGCTGTCGGAATGGGAGTTGGTGTTGGAGTTGGAGTTGGCGTAGGTGTCGGAGTCGGAGTTGCAGCACCAGTTGGTGCAGCTCGGTAGTGACTGTCAGCGACATAGAAGGTTGTACTTGGAGAGAAACCGCCTACACTCCAGATCTCCCCGTTGAGCCGCGCAACGCTAAAGAACCCGCCTTGATTACTCTGTACGGGGGCCGGAAGCTGGTCCGGGGATAATGCCCACGCGCCAAGAGGCCACGTAGCGGTCTCCAGTTCATCTACCTCGTCCGTGGCATTGTAGATGGTATCGCCATTGGCGTCGCCGCCCATGGCGTACAATTTCGTGCCCGAAGCCACGAGCGCGAAGTCTGCGCGCTGCGGCGTGAAAACAGGCCCTACGCTCCAGGTCATTGTCGCCATATCGAGCCGCATGGTTACACTCGAGTTCACCGAAGCGTTAGTCGTGTAGCTACCCGCAAGATAGAGAAACTGTCCTATTTGAGTGTAGCCACCGAGTTGGAAAGGAGCAGGCGCATCCGGACCGCCCGTCCAGGTATTGGTTGCGATGTTGTAGATCGAAAGAGTAGGACTCGGTAGCTCGGTCCCGCCTACGATGAATAGCTTGCCGTTGAAAGCCGCTGCCGCTGCGCCCAGATTCGATGCCACGCCCGGTCGAGTAGGTCCTGTGCTCCAAGTGTTCGACGCAATATCGTAGATGTGCAGTTGCGGAGGGCCAGGAGAGCCGTTGTCGAGATAGAACCCATCTACTAGGTAGATCTTGCCGCCGGAGTAAGCGGCTGCGGGCGCCTGCGACGCAATCGGCGCGTTCGCGAGTGAATTCCAAGTGTTCGTGGTCGCGTTGTAATGCAAGACCGCCTCGGTTGTCCGGGCGTCGGTTGCCCCGCCGAGGATATAGAAGTCGGCCCCGTTCTGCGCGAAGGCGTAACGGCCGGTTGCCACCGGCAGAGGCGCTGCGCTAAGCCATGTCGAAGCCAGAGCACGCGGCCTCGCTACGACCGAGACGAGCCACGGAGCAGACGTCAGCGAGACGAGCGCGCCGAACAACAGAGCATTCCTATGGAACCGATTCTTGCCTGCAGATTTCCCTTTTAACACCAGTATGTGCCCGCGGCCCCGAGCCTAAGCGGAACGCGATGTGCCGACAAGCCGAATGGAGCACCGACGTGACGATTTCTCCGCGCGCGTTCCGCTCGAGCAGCTTCCCATAGACCAACGCTATCCGCGCTCGCTGAGCAGACTGCGCAAATCAAGCGGACGGGTGAACATCTCAACGCCTCCATCCGCGCTCCGCGGCCATTCTTCACGCGGACGATCATGGTAGAGTTCGACTCCGTTATCGTCCGGGTCGCGCAGATAGAGCGCTTCGCTCACGCCATGATCGCTCGCGCCATCGAGCGGAATGTTTGCGTCGATCAGCCGCTGCAGCGCATCTGCCAGGGCGGCCCGCGTGGGATACAGGACTGCTAGATGATACAACCCGGTCGTGCCCGGCGGCGGCGGCGTGCCGCCTGCGCTTTCCCAAGTGTTGAGCCCAATGTGGTGATGATAGCCGCCCGCGGAAATGAATGCCGCTTGCGTGCCGTAGCGCTGCATTAACTCGAACCCGAGCACGCCGCAGTAGAACGCGAGCGACCGCTCGATGTCGGCGACTTTCAGATGCACGTGTCCAATCCGCACGCCTGGATCGATTGGCCTCTCCTTCACGAGTAATCGTCCGCCGCATAAGCGCGATGGCAAACCCCGCCTGGCCGCGAGATGTTGAGCGGATGACGCCGTTCATCTGCAAGACCTGCGGCACACAATTCGCCGAAACGCAGTCCCCGCCTAACGAGTGCAAGATTTGCGAGGATGAGCGGCAGTATGTGCCGCCGTCCGGTCAGGAATGGACCACGCTCGAGCAGATGCGTGCGCGACATCGCAATTCCTTTGCGCAATGCGAACCGGGCCTTTTCGGCATCGGGACGGTGCCGGAGTTTGCCATCGGCCAGCGTGCGCTGCTTCTGCGGACGGAGGACGGCAACTTCCTCTGGGACTGCATCAGCTTGATTGACGACGCGACCATCGAACTCATCCGCGCACTTGGTGGCTTGCGTGGGATCTCGATTTCGCATCCGCATTACTACTCGTCGATGGTCGAATGGAGTCGCGCTTTTAACGGCGCGCCGATTCATCTGCACGCGGATGATCGCGAATGGGTGATGCGACCGGACGATGCGATCGACTTGTGGACTGGCGAGACGAAGCAACTCGCGCCCGGTGTCACGCTCATCCGCTGCGGCGGTCATTTTCCTGGCGGAACCGTTCTGCATTGGAGCGGCGGCGCGGACGGTCGCGGCGCATTGCTCAGCGGCGATGTCATCGCCGTCATGCCGGATCGGAATGTCAGCTTCATGTACAGCTATCCGAACGCGATTCCGCTGCCGGCGCGCGTCGTGCAGAAGATCGGCGCGACGGTTGAACCGCTCAGGTTCGATCGCATTTACGGCGCCTTCTGGGAGCGCGTGATTCAGCGCGATGCGAAGCGCGCGGTGGTACGTTCAGTCGAGCGTTACGTGCGCGCTCTCGCTTGAGGCTACGACGTTGCCAACTGCGGCTCGGATCGGTACAAGCAGCTACGCATGCCGAGCCGGAACAAGCGCACTGCTCGCACGATCCTTTGGATCGAGTGCGTCGGGTTTGCCCTGATCATCATGCTTTCCTGGATGAACGAGTTGTTGCGCCTGCCGCAGCGACTCTTCGGGATCGCAGGTCACAGTGCGTGGCACGAGAGCGCGATCGAGTCGATCCTGACCCTGATTGTCTGGCTCGTGGTCTTCGTCGCAACGAAGCGCGTCTTGCGCCGCTTCCATTATCTGGAAGACATGCTCACGATGTGCGGCTGGTGTCGCAAGCTGAGCCGCGAAGGCGATTGGCTCTCGCTCGAGGACTACTGCAGCAAGGAGCTCGGCGTCGATATCTCACACGGGATGTGCCCGAACTGCGGCCGGCAGTTGTTGAACGACCCAGCGCCCGTGAGTATTGGCTAGGTGAGACGGGGCGGAGTGAGGGCACTGAATGAGCAGTGCACGGGTCTTTGAGTTCTTCGACGTAGTTAACGATGAAGAGAACAAAAAGGAGGAGAGATGAACAGAAAGTTAATCGCAGTGGGAGTAAGTGCTGCATTAGCACTAGCTGGCGCGGCGCAAGCGAAGGAACATGAGGAGCACAACTTAAAGAGCTCGGACGTTCCAGCCGCGGTGCAGAAGGCAGCGGAAAAGGAAGCAAAGGGCGCGAAGATCGCACGTTGGGAAAAGGAGGGGAATAGCTACGAAGCGATCGTCGAAAAGGACGGAAAGGAATGGGGCTATACCTTTGACGCGAACGGCAAGATGAAGGGCCGGCACGACGAAGCTAAGGAAAAAGGCGAGAAGGCAGAGAAACACTAGAACTGGACTACGGCTCTGCTCTAGCTGAGCTGGAGCAGAGCCGACTAGCTAAATGAAACAGCTACTTTTTGTCGCCGCGCTGAGCGTGGCTCACCTTCTAAACGCTAACGCTGCACTGGACACTGCGAAGATCGACGAGCTCACCGGCTCAAAAGGAAAGCTGAACGAGAAGGAAGGCGTTTATAAGGTTACGTTTCCGCGCGCAGACGTCCCAATCACCGTCGATGGCTGGAAAATGCCGCCTTTCATGGGGCTCGGCACGTGGGCGGCCTTCGCTGCGGGAGCGCATGGCGACGCGATCGTGATGGGCGACACCGTGCTCTTTGAGGACGAGGTGAATCCAGTGATGTCAGCCGCATTCGAGAACGGCCTCAGCGTGACTGCGCTGCACAATCACTTCTTCTTCGACCACCCGAAGGTCTTCTTCATGCACATCGGCGGAGCAGGTCCGGTCGAGAAGCTCGCGGCGGCGGTGCGCAAGGTTTACGACAAGATCAAAGAGATCCGCGCGGCGAGTCCGCAACCACAGGAGACTTTCGGCGGGCAAACATTACCCGAGCAGAACGCCATCTCAGCCGAACCGCTGAACAAGATCATGGCTGCGACCGGCGACGCGAATAGCGGCATGATGAAGTTCACCATTGGCCGGCCGGCGAAGATGCACGGAGTCGATGTGCACAAGGAGATGGGCGTGAATACCTGGGCCGCGTTTGCCGGTAACGATGAGAACGCGCTCGTCGATGGCGATTTCGCTGTGACTGAAGACGAACTGCAGCCGGTGCTGCAATCACTTCGCGCGGCGAAGATCAACATCGCGGCGATCCACCAACACATGACGCATGAAGAGCCGCGCATCATGTTTCTGCATTATTGGGGCAGGGGAAAAGCCGCCGATCTCGCGACCGCGGTGAAGCAAGCGCTCAGCCTAACGAAACATCAGCCACTCTGATTCTCCTCGTCAGCATTTGCGCACAGCGAAGTGACGGGTAATCTCGCGGGGCCATGAACCTTCCGGAAACTCCGCAGCGCAATCGGACCACCGCACTTTCCGCCGAGGCGATGATCGGCCTTGGCATCACGATCGGGATGTTCGGCGTCTTGTTTCTGCTCCTCGGATGGGCGCAGGTGATGCGGCAGGCCAGAGACTCGAGCGTTATCCTGCTCGTGATCGGCGGAGTGATGTTCGCGATCGGCGCGATCGCGGCGCTGAGCGGTTCGCGCCGCCGACGTTAAGCGACGTTCCCGCTCACGCTCGCTTTCTCTGCGCGCGTCTTGACGA
>JBJMWV010000419.1:0-9001 GCA_045809985.1 Chthoniobacterales bacterium
AACCGACGCGTTGTAATCATCTTCACGCAGGCGCGACTGCTCCTGCTCCGCGCGTTTCCGCAGCAGCCCGCTCGAGATCACGGACGGCAGCAAAGAAGCGCGCGCTTCAATTACTCCGCCGCGCGCGGCCTCCACTTGCTTTCGCGCCACGATGATGTCGGGGTTCTGCTTCTTCGCGAGCAGGAGCGCCTCGTCGAGCGTGAGGCTATTCTGCCCGCGCGCGCTCGCGCAGCCCAGAAGAACGAGAACAGCAACAACCCCGCGGAGCATCGGCCTATTCTCTACCGCGCTCCGCGTTTGCAATCAAAATCCCGCGTCACTCGTACGCTGCGCTCAAGGTGTTTTCGAGATCGGCCGGAGGTAAGGCGCGCAATCGTTCCCATGCTTTCGTCAGTTCGGTGGGCTGATACTCGAGGAATTTTGCGAGCGCGGTGGAGAAGAGCGCGGCATCAACTTCGAAGCCCGTGATGGCAGTGATCGCTTTCCAGTAGGCGGCAATCTGCGGCAGATATCGCTCGCGCGCTTGATTTGCTTCAGCAGTCGTTAGGCGATTCGTCTTCCAGTCGAGCAAGAGGCATTTACCTGAGTCCGCATCCACTGCGAGGAGATCGATCACACCTTCGAGGCAGGTTACGTCGTCGATTGGCCACAGGAAAGGGAACTCGGTGTGCACGACGGTTCCCGGCCGGCGAAGAAAACCAGCGACCGGCGACTCGCGCAACGTCACTGCGATGTGACGCCACTCGCGCTCGGAGCGCTCCGGGTCGGGCGAACTCGATTGCAACGCATCGAATGCTTCCTCCCACCTGGCCGAATCGGACTTCCAAGGGAAGTGCTCAAACAGCGTGTGCCACCAACTGCCGAAGAGCGTCGCGGGACTGTCGGCGAGTTGCTGCACGACCGCCTTTGGTTGTCGTCCGTTTGAAGCCTCGGCTGGTTCTTCATAGCCGCTCGGGTTCTGCTTTCGCACGAAAGTGGAAGCGTTGCTGCGCGCGCGCGTGATCACCTTGCGATCAAGCGGAGTGAATTCCGGAAGATTCGCATCACTGGCCGCGGGGTTTTGCTGCCAGCTCTTTTCGGTATCGCGACACGGGTCTGCCGCATCGGGCAGAGCGTCGAGAATTTGGATGCTCGACTCGCCATGATCACCGCGGAGAAATTTGAGCTGCGAGTAATCAGGCGCGCGATCTTTCTTCGGGGAGAAGAGGCTGCGGTCGAGCGCCAGCACCAGCGTGTGACGAGCACGGGTAAGCGCGACGTAGAGGAGGCGCTCCATTTCCTGGCGGCGCAGAAGTTTGAACGCCTCCTTAATTTCCGCTTCCCGATCTTCCTTGTGCAGAGCCGCGAGGATTTCGTCACTGCCCGGCACGCGAATGAGTGATGGATAGCTGGGTGAAGGCTCGCGAATCATTCGCCCGAGAAATGGCACGATGACAGCATCCCACTCCAGGCCCTTCGCTTTGTGCGCGGTGATAAGCTGGATCGCGTCCTGATCCGACAGACGAACGGTGCGCTGATATTCGATTTCGTTGCGCAACCGCTCGGCGAAATCGGCGAGGCGCGCACCGCTCGCGCCGGCCTCCGCAGCGTGAGTCAGAAGAGTGTCGAGATCGCTGAGCGGGTCTTTGAAATTTTCCGCCGGCAGGCTGGCGAGCCGATCGCGGAGAGCGGTGCGTTCGATAATTTGCTCGACGGCGGCGAAGAGCGGCAGCTCGAGAATCGATTTTCGAATCGTCGCGAGGTCTGCGATTGGCGAACAGACGAAGCCTGCGCCGGCAACAGGTTTCTCGATTTGGAAACGCGCGCCATCGGCTTCGGAAAAGACGGCGAGATCATGATCAGAGAGGCCGTAAACTTCGCGGAGAACGCCGACGATCTCGTAGTGATTCTGCGGCTCGACCATGATCGTGCAGAGCGCAGTCAGCCACGCGTAAGCCGGCGAGTCGGCGCGCAGATCGGCCTCTGATTGCACTTCAACCGGCAGCCCGACGCGCCGCAGCGCAATCGCCATCGTGTTCAACCAGTCCTTGCGCGGACAAAGAATCGCCACGTGTCGCCAGTCACGGGCGCGCAGTTTCTCGGGGCCGCATTTCTTCAACCAAGTCGCGAGCTGTTCCGCTTCGATACGCGCAATCTGCCGATCCTTTGGCTTGTCGATTCCTTCCAAAAGCGATGAGTCGAGCGATATGCGAATCACCTGACCGGGCAGAACATCGGGGCGTGGTTGCAGCTCAACGAAATCAGCCTGACCGCTCTCGCCGTCGAGAATGTGGCGGAACGTTTCGTTGATGAAATCGATCTGCCCCCGATCGAGGCGGAAGGTGACGGAGAAGGTCAACGCGTCGCCAGCCGGCGCGCTGACGAGCGCTTCGTGCACGCGGCGGTAATGCGCCAGATCCGCGCGATCGTGCCAGATCGATTGCTGGAAATCGCCGACCATGCAGAAGCGCCCGGGCCGCGGCGGATCCATTTGCGTCTGCAGCCAGCGGCCGGTCGCTTCAGGCGGGCGCGTGATTTCCAGCAGCACTGAGAATTGCGCGGGATCGGTGTCCTGCGCTTCGTCCAGAATGACGATGGGATCGAGCTGGCGAAGGCGGCGCGCCGCTTCGGGATGTTGCAGAAGCTCATCTGCGAGCGCGATCTGGTCAGCGTAAGTGACGACACCGCGCTCGAGACGAAAGTTGCGGTAATCACGCTGCACCTCCGCGGCCACGCAGATCGCGGTCTGGTTCACCCAACGGCGCAGCGGAGCGAAGGTGTTGGTCCAGAGAACATCGATTTGCTTCGCTTTGGTCGAGCAATTAGGCCAGCGGAGGAATCCTGAACCATTGCGATAACCGGCGCGCCATGTCGCGAGTTGCGCCATCGAGTTCGCGACCGTGTCGCTTTTTTTGAGTAAGCGGAATGCCTCGTCAAGTGGATCGAGATCAATCTGCGGGCACTCGCCTGGTAGGTCCGGAAAGAGCAGCGCGGATCCGGCGCAGCGGCCCAGTTCCATGATGTGGCGAAGCGATGCGAGCCGGAGCAACTCATGGCGATCTTTCTCCCCGAGTGAGCGTCCGACTTGCGTCTGCTGCTGCACGAATTCGCTCCAGAGATCTTCGTCATCGGCGAGCAATTCGAGCGGCGCAGGCAGGCCGAGGTAGTGGCCGTACTCATTCAGGAGCTTGAAACAGAACGCGTGAATGGTGCCGAACCAGGCGCGGTTAAACGCGCCCAAAACTTTCGGCCCGACCTTCGCGCGCAGCATCTCTTCGCGCGCGCGTAACTGCATTTCATCAGCCGCGCGATTCGCGAAAGTGAGCACGACAAGGCGCGGCAAGACGTCAATTGCGTCGGCTCTTTTCGCGAACTGCACAATGCGGTTCGTAACCGCGCGGGTTTTGCCGGAACCCGCCGAAGCCACGACCGAAAAATTGCGGTCGAGCTCGTTGGCGAAGCGGTCTCGGGCGGATTGATCCTGAGGTTCGCTCATCGCCAGTAGTTGTTCTCCGGCGCGAGATCGGGATGAGTCTTTTCCCAGCGTTCCTCCACTACTTCGGGATCGACCGCGAGGGTCGCGATCGGATATGGCCGCGTGAAAGTGTACGCGCTTCGCAGCGGTCCTTTGAAACCGAAAATGCCGGTCGCCTGCATGCGCGCCAGCTCGCGAAAGGCATCGAGGCATTGTGCAAAATCCTGCAGACCGAGCTGTGGCTCAGCCGTCGCGGAGTTAGGACAAAGCAGACTGACCTGGACGTTTTCTGCGCCGAGTTCTTTCGCCGCCTGCGCATAGAGCGCGAGCTGAAGGGCATCGCCTTTCAACACTTTGCGGCAAACCTTTTCCAGACGCTGCTCGCCGTCGCCGAGTGCTTTGCTGAGCGAGTCCTTGTTGCCGGTCTTGAAATCGACGATCCACAGTTCCGGAATTTCGAGCGACGCAGGCGCCGAAGCGGTTTTGCCTAACAAGAGGTCGGCGCGGCCGCGCAGCAGCAGTTCGCAACCTTTTGCGAACTCGATCGAGCATGCATCGATGCGCCATTCTGCGGCGAGCCACGGCCACCCGTCCGCGGTGCTGAGGATGCGCCCGAGGGTTTGTGCAACGCAGAGGGCGCCTTGCCATCCGCTCTCCCACCAATCGGGCAAGTGTCTGCCCGCCTGACGGCAAAGATGTTCGACCTCAATCCGTTTACGATCAGCCGCAGCGCAGATGCGCTTCTCGATCTCGTCTGCGCTAGGAAACGCGACGAAGCCATCCGGCCGGCCACTCAAACTGGCCAGCCAATCATGCGTCCATTTTCCAACGGTCGCGTTCCACGCGAAGGAGGAATCTTCTTCGCCTTCGACGCCAAGATAACGCCCGAGCCAGACGATGGCGGGCGCTTTCAACATTTCTTCGAGCTCGCTAACACTGAGTGGCTCGATTTTTTTCGGCGGCGCGCGCAGCGCAAAGTCGTACTCGTCCGAAGACGCGATCACGCGGCGTGCCTCGTAGGCTACGCGCGTTTGGCCGATGGCTGGCGTGTCTGCCGGTTCGCGTCGCGGCTCGAGCGCAGCACGATCGAGCCATTCGCGCGTGGCGGCGCGCAGTGCGCGCATCCCTTGTTGGGAAAGCGAACAAGCGTGCGTGTCGTAATACGCGCGGTTGAGAAATTCGCTCGGATTCGAGATGCGCTCCGGCGCGTCTTCCTGAATCACGCTGGCGCTGAACGCGACGCCGTGTCGTGCATTCGCGAGCAGATCGGCAAACTGCGCCTCCGCGAGTTGGCGTTGCTGTGCTGCACCGAGGATGAGCGCGCGGCCTCCGCGGACAGCGACATGGCCTTCCCCTTGGCGCCCACGACGCACCGCGGTGCGATTAAGTTGCCGCATGTTTGCGTTCAGCGCGTCGATCTGCGGAGCGGGAAGAAAATCTCCGGCTGGCGTGGCCGGCCAGAAGCCTTCGTTCATGCTGGTGAAGATCAGGTGCGACCAGGTTTGGTCTTCCGCTTGCGCGGGCGTTAGCAGATGAACGCGTGCATACGGATGCGCTCCGGCCGCATCGCGCGTGACACGAAAGTCCGCTGCGATTTCGTCGATCCAGCGAAGAAAAAGCGTGCGCGAAAAAGATGCCGCGAGGCCGTCGCCCCAGTTTGCCTGTTGCTCGACGGCGCGCCAACGTTCGTGCCAGCCGAGCCGCTCGAAGGCTTCGCACGTTGCGGTGAGAAACTCAGAAAACGTGGCGCGTGGCGGCAGAAAGCAAACCTGATCCAGCGCGGCGGAAATGAGCTCGCCTTTCCCTTCGCGACCACGAGCTGACGCGATCAGGATGTTGAGATCATCGAGCGCGATCGCGCCTAGAGCTTTCTGCAAACCGTTCGCAATCGTCCGACGCGAAACCTTCTGGAAGAGCGGATGATCGTGTTCGAGCGCATTCAGAAAGCGGAGCAGAGCGTGCAGGCGCGGCGTGCGTTGCAGTTCCATCCACCTTTGGAAGACCGGCTCTTCGAAAATGCCAGGCGCCATTTGTCCCATCGCGTCGAAGTGCGGGACGCCCTGCCGAGTGAAGGCTGCGGCGACAAGCCGGGAAAGCGCGCCTGCGGCCGGGAACAGGATCGCGAGACGTGTGCAATTGTCCTCTGCCAGAAACTCGTGCGCGACGGCGACGATTCCTTCCGCTTGCTCGCGAGTATCGAGGCCGACTAGGAAGCGCGTCTCACGATTGACTTGCGACTCGTCGGCAGGATCGAGAATCTGCGTTTCTCCGAACGCCTCTTCCCATGAGCCGATCCACGCCGCGTCGAGATCGTTCGCGGTATCGCGCGGATGCTGCAGCAGAACAGTACATTGTTCCGACAGCTGCGCGGCCGCTCGGAGCAAGTGCCATTGCGGCCAATGTGCACCGTGGAAACCGGTGAGAAGAACTGCGCGAAACAACGGCGTGCTCTTCGCAGCGCGAGCGAGTGCCGCGCGGTCAGCTTCAGCGGCGAGTGCGAAATGCACTTGCGCGCGGTGCGTGCGAAATCTCCGCACGACCGGCCGAAATGCAGCGAGATCGACGTCATCAAATTCGATTCCAGCGGCGCTTAACCGCTCAAGGAGGTTGAGAAGATGATTCGGTGTGCGCTGTACGGAAACAGCGGCGAGGCGTTCCGGCTCAGAAAGCTGGCCCGTTGCTAGTTCCTCCTCCGCCGCAAACGAAAGGAGAAGACGCAAGTGCTCGCTTCGCGCCGGCGAGTGGTCGAGGCCTTCGCAGATGACCGTGCGAAGATACGGCGGCGTGAGAAATTGAACGCCGAGCGCGGACTGTCCGCTCGCGAGCAGGCGCGCCTTGATCGCATTCAGCTGACCACGTGTGGGCGCCACAACCGCAGTGGGCCGATCGTGTTGCCACCCGGTCTTCGAGTGCTGCTCGAACCAACCCGCCATCCCGCCCTGCCACGCTGCCTCGGCATTGGAAGCAACGAGCAGCGCGGGACCGCGAGTTGATTGAAATTCAAGCTCCAGCTGCACCCGCTCATGTTAGCAGAACGGGCGGACAACGGCTGTCCTACGCGCGAGAAAATCTGCCGCTAAACCGAATTTTCGGTCCGATCGGAACCGAGCTGTTTCACGAGCTTGTTGTAGAGGCCGAGGAGCAGGAACGTCGGCGCCCATTGTCCGACGAAGAGAGCGTCTTTGTCGCGGCCGCTGACTTTGAGTGTGAGCGAGGTCGCGATCGAGCCGAGCGCGAGCCAGAGGAAGGTGTCGCTCGGCAGCTTGGCAGTTTGTTCTTCGATGGTTTTCGCGATGAAACCTTCGCGATGATCCGGACGAGTTGCGCTTGAAATCATTGTGCAAGTGTTACGCCCCGACGGACGACACGGTTGCAGTTATGAGCGCAAAAATGCGCGGTGCCGCTTGCGGTTCTACACCGTCAGGCGCGGCGCGGCAGAGCGATGACGAGGCCGGCGAGGAGGAAAATCATCGCGGCCGAGAGCAGGCAGTAATCGCAGAAGGCGTGGAGGACGCGAGCCTGCACGTAGAGTAAACCGAGCGTCGCGAGAAACATCAGGGCGACCATGATCGCGACAACTGTCTCGGCGCGACGATAGTGAAACGCCGCGAGCGTGGCTCCGCTGAACACGGTGAAGTAGGCGAGTCCGCCGATCGCCGCGAGCGGAATCCCGCGCACGCTCGCCCAGGCGCTGCGCAGCACTTGTGAGCAACCGCTCGATGCGATGCAGACCACGTTTGCACCGCTCAGATGCATGACGGTGAGGTAGGTTGCTTCCGCGACCCCGAGCAGCGCGATGATCGCTACAATCGAGTAGACGATCACGCGCGCGCGGTCGCCGGTGTTTGCGGTTTCCGTTTCGTTCTTCCTGCTCATGGCACTGATGGGGTCGCGACCGCCGCGGGCGTTGGCGTTTCTATCGGTGTAGGCGTCGGCATCGCGATCTTTTCACCGCGCGCCGCGGCTTCGATTGCCGCTCGCAGCGCAGGTTCACTCATCTGAGGCGGCGGTAGCGGTTGATTGTTAATGAACAGACTCGGCGTGCTCGGGACATGGACCGACTCGCCCCGCGCCACATCTGCCTTGACCCGCGCGAGGGCTTCCGGGCCGTCCCAATCCCGCTCGAACCGGCCGAGATCGAGTCCGATCTCCTGCGCGTAGTTCATGAACATCGTCTTCACCTCTGCCTCTCTGCTCCAAAGCGCCTGGTTGCGAAAGAGGACGTCGTGCATCTCCCAAAATTTGCCCTGCAATCCAGCCGCCTCAGCGGCGCGCGCCGCTTCCATCGCGTGCGTGTGCATGGCGAGCGGGAAATTCCGGAAGATAACGCGAAGCTGCGTGGGAAAATCGTGTTCCATCCGCTGCAAAGTCGGTGCAAGTATGCCGCAGGGCGGGCACTGGAAATCCCCGAATTCTTCGATCGTCACCCGCGCGTTGTCCGGTCCGCGGACGTGCGCGTTCTCGGCGCCGGCTTGCGCGGTCGCGTTGCCATTCTTGTCGAGCTTCATCGGAGTAAGCTCGGCGACTTTCACGCGATAAAAGGCGAACCCGCCCGCGACGGTCGCGACGGCGACCAACGCGATGATGATGAAAGGCGAAAAACGCTTCATACGAGGCCGCAACGGTCGTTCACGAGGCGGGACGATGTCACAGCGAAGCGCGCGCGTCTATCCCCGCCTGCGAATCGCGCGACGCGAACTGCATCGTTGATTAATTCCGACGCCGAAACTCCGTGAGGACGACATCCGCTGCCACGGCTGAGTTCACGTGGTCGCGATTCAGTTGGCGCAGAACGGCCAGGAAAAAATTGAGCGGTTTCCGAAGAGCACGCAAGATGACCTCGCGATTTCCTTGCAGATGCGCCGGTCCGTT
Source organism: Chthoniobacterales bacterium (assembly GCA_045809985.1). Taxonomy (GTDB): domain Bacteria; phylum Verrucomicrobiota; class Verrucomicrobiia; order Chthoniobacterales; family UBA10450; genus JACCTI01. The sequence continues at coordinate 8,327 of JBJMWV010000419.1, forward strand.
GAGCGAGAGATTCACCGACGTTAACACCCGCTCGGTCCACGGAAGAGCGGCAGGCATTCGGAACGTGACGGAGAGGTCGTGGCGCTCGGCGAGCGCATTGTAGCTGCGCCCGTTCCAACGCGTCAGATGGTGTGGCGGATGATTCAGTGGATCGAACCACATCGTCTCGAATGACATCGGCGAATACGGCGTGCTGACGAGGAGACGTCCTCCAGGCGCGAGCAGCGTGAGCATCTCGGAGAGGAAGCGGGACGGATCGGGAACATGTTCGAGACAATGAAATGCCGTCACGACATCGTAGCGGCCCGCGCGATCCGGCGCGCGTTGGAGATAGTCGTTGATGGTGCCCTGATGTGCCTCCACGCCGCGGTCGCGGCATTTCGCAATTGAAGCCGCCGTCGTATCCAAGCCGATTCCGCGAACTCGCGGCAGATCTTCGAGCAATTCGAGAAACTGTCCGTCGCCGCAACCGATATCGAGCAACGAAATCGCGCTGTTTTCTTCCTTCAGCATGTCGTGCACGACGCCCCACTCCCAACGCCGCGGCGAGTAATATGTCGGCTGCGCGGCGAGCCATTCATAGAACGCGTGGCTCCCCGGAACGGCTGGGTGCGCGTATTCGAGCGTGCACATTTTGCATCGCCAGAGCGACGTGTCGGCAATCACCACCGCGGC
>JBJMWV010000420.1:0-6996 GCA_045809985.1 Chthoniobacterales bacterium
ACACGGTTCCGCACCACTGCGCTACCGATGCGTTTCGAGGTAACGAAGCCGGCGCGGAACGGCTGATTATCGCTTGTTTCCAGAACGCCGAGGACGATCAGTGCGCCGCGTTGCGCTCGGCCTTCGGTGCGAACTCGTGCGAATTCCGCCGACCGAACAAGTCGTCGGTCACGGCCAAAGCGCAGTTTCTCCGCAGAGTTCACACTGCTTCTGTACAGCAAAAGTCTTCCCGCAGACGAGCCGCGGGAAGACTTTGCAGAACTTCGACCGATTACTGGCCGCCCGGCGTAGCCGAAGCCGTCGTCGTGGTGGTCGACTCAGTGCTCGTGTGGCTCGAAGGCGTCGACGTTGTCGTCGTCGTGCTGCTGCTGCTCGAACTTGAGCCGCCGCCAGCCGGCGAAGGATTCACCACCGTGGTGTTGTTTTCCGTCTTGCTGCCGGGTGAACCAGCAGGCGTGACGGTTTCGGATTTTTGTTCGCACGACACTAACAGTGCAGCGCTCGCCAGAATGCAGATGTATTTCTTCATAGGTTTGTAGGGTGTGCCGTTAACGGCCACAGATGAATCGGACGAAGCAGCGACTCCGGCCTTGTCGCTGTTGAACTTCCGCGCAGTGCAGAGTACGCCTAACGACAAATTGCTGATGCGTTTAAAGCGCCGGCTCGTATTTCATCCCGTGAGCATCGGCGACGGCCTGCAAGGTCAACTTGCCGTCACGCGTGTTGATTCCGCCGACCAGTGCCGGCTGTTTCTTGCACGCGCCTTCGAGGCCAAGATCAGCCAGCAGCTCAGCGTAACGGGCGGTCGCGTTGCTCAACGCTTGCGTCGAGGTGCGGGCATACGCGCCAGGCATGTTGGCCACGCAGTAATGCGTGACGTCTTCCTCGACGTAAACGGGATCCTCGTGAGTTGTCGCACGTGACGTTTCCGCGCAGCCGCCCTGATCGATCGCGATGTCGACGAAGACACTGCCAGGCTTCATCAGCCGCAGCATTTCGCGCGTGACCAGCTTTGGCGCCTTCGCGCCTGGAACGAGCACCGCGCCAATGAGCAGATCCGTCGTTGGCATCAGCTCGGTCAGATTGGCTTCGTTTGAGTAAAGCGTCTTCACCTGCTCCATCGTGAGATCGAGGAAGCGCATCCGTTCGCCATCGACTTCAAGAATCGTGACATCCGCATTAAGACCGACAGCCATGCGCGCGGCATTCACGCCGGAAGTGCCGCCGCCGATCACGACCACGTTGCCCGGGAGAACGCCCGGGACGCCGCCTAACAAGACGCCGTTGCCGCCGGTGTGTTTCGTGAGGTAATACGCGCCCATCACCACAGACATGCGGCCGGCGATCTCGCTCATCGGCTCCAGCAAGGGCAGCTTGTTCCCGACCTGAATCGTCTCGTAGGCGACGCCGGTCACGCCCGACTTCAGCAAGGCGTCGGTCAGCGGCTTGCTCGCGGCGAGATGGAGATAGGTGAAAAGAATCTGCCCTTTGCGCAGGAGTCCGTACTCAGGCGGTAGAGGCTCCTTCACCTTCACGATCATCTCCGCATCGCGGAAAATTTGCTCGGCTGTGTCGATGATCTTTGCGCCTGCCGCCACGTAATCCTCGTCCGAGTAACCGGAGCCGATGCCCGCACCTTTTTGCGCGAGGACTGTGTGGCCCTTGCGCGTGAGCGTGGTTGCAGTGGAGGGAATGAGCCCGACGCGGTGCTCTTGCGATTTAATCTCCTTGGGAACGCCGATGATCATGGGCATTCCCTTCGCAGAAGATTTCGCGCGACGCTAGTTCAAAGAGGGGTCGTCCGGCGCGGCGGCCAGCAGTTTGTACCACGGGCCAAGGCCACGCATGATGTCGAACCAGAGCTTCGGCAAACGGTCAGGCGCGAGCGCGGCGCGACTCGGCTTTTGCAGGATCCACGCCTTCTGCTTCATCTCGGCTTCGAGTTGCCCCGCACTCCACCCGGCATACCCGACAAACGCGCGGATCGAAGACGGATCCGCATCTACCTTTTCGTGCGCGTCCTCGATCTTCACGTTGTGATTGAGATGTAGGCCGTTCGCGTCTTCCCATTCGAACGCCGCGAACATGAGCTGATTCTTGCCGACGGGTCCGCCGAGAAATACCGGCACGTCCGCAAGACCGTCCGGAGGCTCTTCGCTGACGAGGTCGCTGACTTGTTTGTCGAGTGGGCGATTTAGGATGACTCCGATCGCGCCATCGGTTGGATCATGGGCCGAGATGAAGAGAACGGCGCGGCGGAAGTTCGGGTCCATCATGCTCGGATGCGCGATGAGCAGCGACCCGGCAAGGTTCTGCGGCGCCTTCTGACCCCGATTGCGCATCTAAAAACTAGAATACACCCGCGTCAGAATCGCAAGAGGAACTGCGCAGGACTGCTGCTCCCCCGCCCTGCTTCGATCTTAATCTTTCCTCCTACAGCAGGATTACGCGCAGGAGTTTACGGTGCCTGCCGCCACCTTGAAGACGCGCCCCTCCCCTGCGCCTTCCCGCCACGCCATGCTCGTCGCGGTCACAAGCTTCTGCGCGTTCGCGGGCAGCGATCGCAGCAATCGATTCCGCCGTTCCGGATCGAGTTCGCCGAAGATGTCATCGATCAACAGTAGCGGCGCAGTGCCCTGCTCTGCCGCGAAGACCCGAGCCTGCGCAATTTTCAATGCGAGCGCGACGGTCCGTTGCTGACCTTCCGAGGCGAACTGCGCGGCCGCCATTTCGTTGACGTGCAGGCTGAGATCGTCACGATGTGGACCAACGACGGTCTGACGCAAGCGCGCTTCCTGCGCGCTCGACTTCGCCAGATCGGCCGCAAAGTCCGCACTGTTACCGGGCGCGAATTCCACCTTCAGCGCTTCATCATGCCCGCTGATGTCGCGATGCGCTTCTGATGCAAACGGCGCGAGTTGCCTAACGAGTGCTTCGCGCATCTGTGACAGCTTCGATCCGTGCTCCAGCAACGGCGGCACGTACGCGGCAACTTCACGCGGCCGCGGATGCGGCGACTTAAGAAGAGCGTTGCGCGCCCGCAGCGCACGTTCGTAGGAGCGTAGCGTAGCTCGATATGCGGGCGTGATTTGCGCCCCAAGGAAATCGAGAAAACGTCGTCGCGCATCGGATCCGCCGCGCACCAACTCGATGTCAGTGTTAGCGAATGAAACGACGCGCGCGATCCGCAGATATTCCGTCGCAGTCGCCTGCTCGACTTCATCGAACATGAGCTTTCGTCGCAGTGTGCTGTAGCGAAATTCCAAAGCGTGCTCGGCATAGCGTCCCGCGACCCCGAAGTTCCGTTGCCCGATCTGAATTAGCGGCGCCAGCGTCGAACTGCGTTGCGATTGCATCCGCAACAGCACGCAGGCCGCTTCAAGGATCGAAGTTTTCCCCTGGCCGTTCTGACCAATGAAAAAATTCTCCGGCCCGAGCTCGACCCGCAGCGCGTCGAAGCAGCGAAAAGTGCGCAGTTTGAGCTCGCTCAGCATCGCCGAACAGGTAGCACGAACGAGGGAGAGGCGCCGAAATCGTGAGTACCCGCGAATAAATGCTTCAAATTTAGGCCGGGATGTCGAAATATAGTTTGCGACGGCGGGCAAGCTCGCGTATTTCGTCCGCAACTTTGGAAGATTGTTCTGGGGGGAACAGCCGCCCTTCACGGCCATCGGTCGTGGGGGGCGGTACTTTTTTGGGCTGATCGCATGAACGCAGACGCGCTGCCGCGCGAGCGACGCTTCTCCTGGCCGCTCGCCTTCACGCTCATTTTTCTCATCGGGGCCGCACTCGTCGCGCTTGTCTTCTGGCGACTCGAAACGTGGCCGATGCGCACCGCGCAACAGAGCAGCGCGGAACTCGAGCGGCTTGGACGCAAAGCGCGCGATGCGTTTTTCTCCATCGCACAGATGCAACCGCGGGTGACGATCAACGACCGCGTGTATCTCGAGCAGACGATCGGGGTGGCTGAACTGGCGCTGGTTTCAAAGCGAACGGAAGTCGAACACGAATTCGAGCACACGTGGGCCGCCAGCACGAAACGGGTGAAGCTCCACGGAACCTTCAACGTGAAAGCGGGCTTCGATTTGCGGCAGGATGTTTCTGTCGATGTGCGTGACGACGCGATCGCAGTGCACGTTCCGCATGCGACGATCCTCGGAATCGAGCAGCAGCAGGTCGACGTGCTCGAATTCGAGAACGGATATTGGAACCGCATTTCCGCCGCTGACGTGGAGAGCGAACTCGGGAACCTGCAAAAGATCGCGCGGGAGAAGGCCAGCGATAGCGGCCTAACGAGTGAAGCAGAACACGCCTTACAACAGCAGCTCGCCGCGCGGCTGGGAAGCACGCGTCCCACTACGGTCGTCTTCTACTCCTCGCCTAACGACCAGTCGAAGCCGTAGCTACATCCAGCGCGCGAGACGCTGCTGTAACTCGGCGGTCGGCTGGACACGCAGATCGGTGCCGGCATCCACGCGTAGCACTTCGCCGTTCGGGCGCTCAAAGAGCAACTGCACCGATGTTGCGCCAGGCGACATGGCGAGAATCTGGCGCACGCTCTGCAACTCAGCGGGCGTTGTGCTTTGCGGAAAACGGAGGACGACTGGTCTGCCGTTGCCGTTCGTCGCGGCAGGGTTGGCCGGTGCGCCTGGCGTGAGCACCTTCACCTTTTGCGCTGTCGCCCGGACTGCTTCGTCGCGTTTATCGAGCGTGCCCTGTACCGCGATCACTTTTCCGGGCACGAGCGAGTCGGAGACTTTCACGTAGACGTCGTTCCAAACAACGATCTCGAGAATGCCGGTGAGGTCCTCTACCCACACGACAGCGAATGGCTTCGCATCGCGCTTCGTGAACTTCTTGTCGACTTGCGTCAGCGCACCGGCGACGCGGAAGGATGCGCGATCCTCCAGTTCGCCTAACGAGTTGATCGGGTGATAGCGACCTTCCGCAATGACGGACGCGTAGGCATCGAGCGGGTGACCTGTAACGTAGAAGCCAAGCAGTTCTTTTTCGGCGGCGAGTGTCTCATGTTTCGTCCACGGAATCACCGCGCGCGACGTCGCTTTCGAAACTGGCGCGGGCATGTCGTCGAACAATGAAACCTGCCCGCTCGCGCGATCGCGATGCGACGCGGATGCGGCCGCGAGTGATTCTTCGATGCATGCAAAGAGCTCCGCGCGATCGCGCCCGATGAAATCGAAAGCGCCGCATTTCACCAGGCTCTCGAGCATCTTGCGATTCGCGACGCGTGAATCCAGCCGGCGACAGAAATCTTCGAGCGATTTGAATTCGCCGCCGTTCTCGCGTTCGCGAATCGCAGCTTCCATCGCGCTTTCACCGACATTCTTGATCGCGGCGAGTCCGTAACGAATCGACGTGTCGTTTTCAGGAATGAACTTGAGCGCGCTGCGATTCACATCCGGCGGCAGAATGGTGATGCCCATCCGCTTACACTCGCCGACGAAGATCGAGATCTTGTCCGTGTTGTTGACTTCGTTGCTGAGCAATCCCGACATGAACTCGACCGGGTAGTTCGCCTTCAGATACGCGGTCTGGTAGCTGATCAGCCCGTACGCCGCGCTGTGGCTCTTGTTGAATCCGTAGCCGGCGAACTTCTCGAGCAAATCAAAGATCGCGTTCGCTTTCTTCTCCGCGATTTTGTTCGTCTTCTCGCAGCCGTCGATGAAGTTGGCGCGCTCTTTCGCCATCTTCTCGCGGTCCTTTTTGCCCATCGCGCGTCGGAGCAAATCGGCGCCGCCTAACGAGTAACCGGCCAGCTTCGAAGCCGCCGCCATGACCTGTTCCTGATAGATCATAACGCCGTAGGTGTCGGCGCAGACTTCCTCGAGCAACGGGTGCTCGTACTTGATCTTGGTCAGGCCTTTCTTGCGCTTGATGTAGTCGCCGATGAGATCCATCGGGCCAGGCCGATAGAGCGCGATCAAGGCGATGATGTCATCGAGCTTCTGCACGTCGAACTGCTTCGCCGTGCTCGTCATCCCGCCCGACTCCATCTGGAAGAGGCCGATCGTTTCGCCGCGGTTGAAGAGCTCGAAGGCTTTCTTGTCGTCGAGCGGGACGTCTTTGATCGAGAAATCCGGAACGCGCTGACGGATCAACTTCACTGAGTCGTCGATCACGGTCAGCGTTTTGAGCCCGAGGAAATCCATCTTCAGCAGACCGAGGTCGCCGAGCGGACCCATGTCGTACTGACTAACGACTTCGTTCTCCTTGCTGCGCGTCAGCGGGATGTAATCGGAAAGATCGCGGTCGCTGATCACGACGCCCGCAGCGTGCACGCCTGCGCCACGAGAGAGTCCTTCCAGCACGAGCGCGTACTCCCAAACCTGCTTCGTTCCCGGTTCGCTCTCGATCGCCTTCTTCAGATCGGCCTGCTTCTCCGCGGCTGATGTGAGCGTGATGTTCAGCTCGTTCGGGATCATCTTCGCGAGACGATCACCGTCGCTGTAGCTCAAACCGAGCACGCGGCTGACATCGCGCACCACGCTCTTCGCGCCCAGCGTGCCGAACGTGACGATCTGTGCGACGGCGCGTTCGCCGTACTTCGCGCGCACATACTCGATCACTTCGCCGCGGCGGTTCTGGCAAAAGTCGACGTCGATATCCGGCGGCGAAATGCGCTCCGGATTCAGGAAGCGCTCGAAGAGCAGATTGAATTGGAGCGGATTGACGTCGGTGATGCCGAGGACGTACGCGACCATCGAACCCGCCGCCGAACCACGTCCGGGCCCGACAGGAATTCCACGCTCCTTCGCGTAGTGAATGAAGTCCCAGACGATCAGGAAGTAGCTGACGAATCCGGTCTTTTCGAGAACGCCGAGCTCGTAATCGAGCCGATCGATCAGCGTGGAATTCACGCCTTCACCGAAGCGCTCGTGCAAACCCTTGTAGCAAAGCTCGCGCAGGTACGCCTCACGCGTCTTGCCGGGCGGCACCGGATATTCCGGGTATTTCGATTTCCCAAACTCCAGCTCC
>JBJMWV010000421.1:0-8822 GCA_045809985.1 Chthoniobacterales bacterium
CCGAGCGCGCCTACCTGAATGGCAAGATGGACCTGACGCAGGCGGAAGCCGTCATCGACTTGATCCGCGCGCAAACCGATCTCGCGGCGCGTTCTGCGACCGAGCAACTCGAAGGCAGACTTGGTTCGGCAGTTAAGACGATCCGCGATGAGATCGTGCAATTACTCGCGCAACTCGAGGCATCGATTGATTTTCCCGACGAAGACATCACACCGGACGAAGGCGCGCAGCTTCAGGTACGGCTCGATTCAATTCGCGAAAAGGTCGAGCGACTTCTGGCAACTGAACAACGCGGACGCATTCTGCGCGAAGGTGTCCGCGCGGTGATTTACGGCCCGACGAATGCCGGCAAGTCTAGCCTGCTCAATCGCCTGCTCGGTTACGAGCGTGCGATCGTCAGTCCGATTCCCGGGACGACGCGCGACACAATCGAAGAAGTGATCAACGTCCGCGGCATCGCCGTTCGCCTGCTCGACACCGCTGGTCTGCGCGAAACGACGGATGAGCTGGAGCGCGCCGGCATCGAGCGGACCGAGAAGTCGTTAGGCGCGGCAGATCTGACGCTGCATGTGTTCGATGCCAGCGCGCCGAAGCCCCTTGGATTCGACGAAGGCGAGCGCCGGCCGCATGAGATTGTGCTCCTGAACAAGAGCGACCTCCCTGAGCATGAAGACTGGTCCGGTTCCGACGCGCTTCGCATCTCCTGCATTACCGAAAACGGCCTCAGCGGATTGGAAGATCGCATCCTGCAGTCGATCGGGGTCGATCACGTCGCCGCGGAAAGCTCGGCCGCAATCAACACGCGACATCGCGATTGCCTGCGCCGTGCGCTGGAGCACTGCGAACGCGCGCGGCTGGTGCTGACTCAGCCGGAGCTCGCGACGGTCGATCTGCATTCCGCGCTCAACGCAGTCACGGAAGTGATCGCGCTGGAAAGCGACGATCCGATCCTCGATGCGCTCTTCGCGCAGTTCTGCATCGGCAAATGAGTCGCGTCTACGAATCACTCGTTAGGCCGCTCCTCTTCTCGCTCGATCCCGAAACCGCTCATCATCTCGCGATCGGCGCGCTGCGTTTCGCGTCAGACATTCCGGCGGTTCTTAGGACGTTGAATCGCTTCGTGCCTGCGCCGCGTCCGGTGAAGCTCTTCGGGCTCGACTTCCGAAACCCGGTCGGACTCGCCGCCGGTTTCGATAAGAACGGCGTCGCAATCCCCGCTTGGGAAGCGCTCGGCTTCGGTTTCGTCGAGATCGGGACGGTCACCGCAAGAGCACAGCCCGGTAATCCAAAGCCGCGGATCTTTCGTTATCCGGAAGAACACGCGCTCATCAACCGCCTGGGCTTCAACAACGATGGCGCCGATGTCGTTGCCGAACGGTTGCGTGATCTGCGAGCGCGCGGGCGCTGGCCGCGCATTCCGGTAGGGATCAACATCGGCAAATCAAAAGCGACGGAGCTCGCCGACGCGCCTAACGACTACCTGTATTCCTTCCGTCGGCTGCGCGAATTCGCTGATTACATCGTAATCAATGTCAGCTCGCCGAATACGCCGGGTCTGCGCGCGCTCCAGGAAGAGGAGTCACTCGTTAGGCTGTTGCGTGCGATTCAGGATGAGAATCGCGACAACCCAAAACCGATCCTCCTCAAGATCGCGCCTGATTTGAGGAGCGAAGATCTCGCCGGTGTCATCGCTGCCTGCGAAGCGAACGCCATCGCAGGAATCATCGCCACGAACACCACGCTCGACCACAGCGCGATTCCGACCCAGCGCGATCAGACTGGCGGGTTGAGCGGTGCACCGCTGCGCGAGAAATCGACCGCTTTCATTCGCGCCATCCGCGCGCAGACAACACTGCCGATCGTTGGCGTCGGCGGGATTTTCGACGCGGAAAGCGCGCGCGAGAAGCTGAATGCAGGCGCGCAGTTGGTCCAGATCTACACCGGTTACATTTATCGCGGCCCGCAGCTCGTCCGCGAGATTGTGGGCGCGTTATAGCGCCACTTTGCTCCGTAGATTTTTTCCCGCGGCTCCAATACAATCGCGTCTATGGCAGTGGCTCCCCGCTTAGACCTGGAACGCAACGCCGTTGACGGTGCCTCATCGTGCGGACCGATCCAGCGCGAGCAATTGCTGAGAGTCCCGCTCTTTGAAACGCTCAGCGACGAAGCCGCGGAGAAGCTCTGCAGTCTGCTCGTCGTTCGCGAATTCAAAGCTTCGGCCCGCCTCTTCGAAGCCGGCGATGAGGGAGACGCGATGTACCTGATCGACCATGGCCGGGTGCGCATCACCGTGACCGATGCCGATGGCCATGAGGTCAACCTAAGCGAATTGCACGACGGCGATTTCTTCGGCGAGATGGCTTTGATCGACGGCCATGAACGCTCCGCCGGCGCGACCGTCGTCGAAGACTCGAAGCTCGCCGTGCTCCGGCGCGAAGACTTTCTCTCCTTTCTCGCGCACGAACACGACGTCATGCTGACAATGCTGGCGGCGATGGCGCGTCGTCTTCGCCGCACTGACAACTTGTTGCGTCACCGCGTCTCGCGAAATGCGAACACCGAAGACGCCGCGCACAACACGCCCGCTGATCGTGCGGCGGACCTGATCGCGCAGTTCGGCGGCAGCTGGGGATTCATCGGCGTCTTTCTTGTCCTGCTCTTCCTCTGGGGCGCGATCAACGTCTGGATGCTGCGCGCGAAAGCTTTCGATCCCTACCCGTTCGTCTTCCTCAATCTCGTGCTCGCCGTCATTACGAGCATGCAGGCGCCGATCATTATGATGTCGCAGAACCGACAGTCAAAAAAAGACCGACTGCGCTCCGATCTCGACTACGAAGTCAACTTGAAGAACGAGCTCGTCCTGACCGAAATCCGGAATCTCCTGCACGAGCAGCGTCGGCGGGAAGGTAACGCGCGCATCACGCGCGACTGATCGCGGGCCTACTGACTCAGCCGATAGACTTCGGCGAGAGCGACACCGCTAGTGTTGTTCTTTCCGCGAATCACGACGGTGTAGCTGCCTGGATCAAGCGTCGTGACCAGCGCCGATTCCTTGTCGCTGGCCGGAGCGAGATTGTTATTCTTTAGCTCCTGCTGATCCGCTGCTGAGTTCGATTTCCAGTTGTCGTTCGAGAGAATCTTCTCTGTGCCGCGATAAAGATCGAGCGTCGGATCGGCGAGGGCGCCGGAGACTCCGTATTGCGTCAGGCTCGGCGCAATCGCGCGAAGAGCGACACGAACCGGAGTGCCAGGCTGCTCAGGCGGCGCCGAAACGATGAAACCCGCGATCATCACGCCCTCGTCGTTCTGTTCGACTTTTCCGCGCGTCGAGATATTCGCCAGCCCTGTCGCGCCGGTGCGGTCGATGTCATAGGTTTCAACTAGCCCCACGCCATTCGTCTTTCCGCGCAGAATGGCGGTGTAAGTATTCGGAGGGAGCGTGCGCACGATTGCCGATTCGCGGGCATCGCTCGGCGTTAAGTTGTTGGCCGCGATCGTCGCCAGATCAGATTGCGAGTTCGTCCCGTAATCATCGTTAAACGCGATCTGATCGCCGTTAGAATCATAAAGAGTGAGAGTCGGGTCAGAGATCGCTGCGGCGATGCCGAATTGCGTCAAAGAAGGTCCGATTCCGCGGAGAAGCATCTGCTTATTCCCGCTGCCGGTCACGATCACACCCGCGATCATGACGTTGTCGCCTTGTTCTACCGGCCCGCGAGTCGACACGTTGATGAGCTTGGTCGAATTGTCCGGTGCCGGCGGCTCGTCGTTGTCAAAGATGGTGACGCTTGCAGTTCCCGGCGATCCGATAACAGCGTTCCCGCTAGGCGTGGAGAGGGTCACCGCGAAACTCTCGCTCGGCTCTCGCTCGGCGTCGTCAATGATCGGAATGCTGATGATCTTGCTGAACTCACCTGGCGCGAAAGAGACCGTTAACGAAGCCGCCGTGTAATCCGGTCCGGCGATGGCGGTCCCGTTCGACGTATCGACGCGTGCAGAGACGGCAAAGCCACGGCCGCCTGATCGAACAACATTGATCATTGCCGCGCCGTCGCTCTCACCGACCGCGTAGGAGGCGGCGCCGAACTGAATCGTGCTCGTCCCCGAATCGTCATCCGCAATTGTAACCGTCGCGATTCCGCCGGAATTCATGTCGATCCCGGCGTTCGTCGCGTTCGTCAGGACAACGAAAAAGTTTTCCGGATTTTCGATCAGGTTATCGTCGAGCACCGGAATGAAAATCGTCTGCTCCGTTTGGCCTGGCCCGAAAGTCACTGCTCCAGACTGGGCCGCGTAATCGAATGATCCCGCGGTCGCACTACCATCGCGCGTCGCGTACTGCACCGAGATCGATGTATTCGGATCCCCGATGCGAGTCGCCGTCACCGTCAGCGCGACGGTGCTGTTTCCGGGTTGTTCGGAAGCGGTGTAATTGACCGGGCTGAACTGCACTTTGTTTCCGGTCGCGTCGTCGTCAACGATCGTGACCGTTGTTTTGGACGGATTCCCGAGTGCCGCACCCGCGGACGGAGAAGAGAGCATGACGGCAAACGTCTCATCGTTTTCAACGAAGGAATCTTCGTTGATCGGGATGCTGATCGTCTTCTGCGTTTCGCCTGAAGCGAAGGTGACAGTGCCCGCCTGCGAAATGTAATCCGATCCAGCCGTCGCACTGCCATTTGCCGTCGCATAGTTCACGCTGACGACCAAGCCAACGCCGCCGGAGCGTGTGATCTTGATTGCGACAGCGCCCGCACCTTCGCTCGCACTGTAGGTTGCGGCGCCGAACTGGAGCGTGCTGGTACCCGAGTCGTCATCGGAAATGTTCACCGTCGCGACAGAGCCGCCCGATGGGTCCAACGTGGCGCCGCTCGGATTGGACAAGGTAACGAAGAAATTTTCGGAGCTCTCCAGCAGGATGTCATCAAGCACTGTGATCTGGATCGTCTGCTGCGTTTCGCCGGGTCCAAAGGTCACCGTGCCGCTGTTGCTGACGTAGTCCGAGCCGGCGTTCGCGGTTCCGTCGCTCGTTTGGTAATTGACGGAAATCGGCGTGTTTGGATCGCCGACGCGTCGTGCGGTCACGATTACCGAGACGGTGCTGTTGCCCGGCTGCTCGGCGACCGTGTAGTCGGTCGGATTGAAGCGAACCGTCGAACCAATGTCGTTGTCGACGATCGTCACTGTTGCGGTCGCGTTCGATATCGTCGGTGTCCCGTAACGCTTCGGGCTACCCGAGGTCGGATTGAAAAGAATCACGGTAAAATTCTCGGGGTTTTCGACGAGTGAATCTTCGAGAATCGGAACACTGATCGTCTTGTTCGTTTCACCCGCGGTGAAGGTCAGCGTACCTTCCACATGCGTGAAATCCTGGGATTCGGTCGCCGAGCCAGAAAGTGATTTGTAATCGACGGTGACCTGATCGCCTGGGTCAGGGTCAGCGGAACGATCGAGCGCCACGTTCAGCACAACCTGGCCCGCACCCTCATTTACGCTATACGCGGTCGGCGAAAAACTAAGTGTGCTCGCATTAGCCGAGAAAGCGGCCGCGGCGGCAAGCACGTAGAGGAGCAATCGAATGTTCATGAGTAAGCGGGGAAGTGTTAGCGGCGGCGCGGAGGTTCCCAGAATGGCGGCATCGCCGCAACGAAAAGTTTTCCCGCTTTCGGCGTCGAATCATTGGGCCTTTGATTGGTTCGTGAGCGTCTTCAGGTCAGTGATGCTTCCGTCAGTGAAAATGATGAGATTACCGTTGCCGTGAACATCTCCCACTTCCGCGAACCAGGGCGCCTGCGGCCATTGGTGCGGCGTCAGCGTTTTGTCGTCGAATGGCATCGGCATGTAGTCGATCCGCTCGGTGCCGGGCGAAGTGTAGTCCGGGCTGCCCATGAAGTTCTGCATCGTCGGGCAGATCCATGTTTTTCGAGTAATGCCGAATGGCTCCAAGGCGGCGATCCATTGCGCGGCAAATTGTTCGTCTGTCGTGTCTACGTCGTGGCCAATCTGTGGCCAGCTCTCGTTCTGCTGAATGTAGTGTTCAGTGGCGAGATACAAACTGCGCAGGTTCGCTGTGCACTGTATCCGCTGTGCACGGGCGTACCACATCGAATAGCCGCCGATCAGAAGGATTGCGAAGATCGCGACGATGCCGATCACAACGAGCAACTCGAGCAGTGTAAAAGCCCGGATTGCGAGGCGACCTTGCCGAATCAAAAAGCGGCAAGCGGGCTATTGCCCGCCCGCAGGCGATGCAGAAGGTACCGCGCTGGTACCGGCCGAAGCGGTATTCGACTGCTTGAACCCGTCGACCGTGTAGCTGGTTACTGAAACGTCAGGAGGAGTAACGTTACGGTTTGTTGTCGTGATCACCGCGGTCCCTTGGAGACGTGTCGCTGCAAGTGAAAGCGAGACTCCGTTCTTCGGCGTCTTAATCGTCGCGTGAATAAACCCGTCCGCGTGAAAATTCAGAGTGAAGATTGTGATGCCTCCAGCGGTCACGACTGGAATGCCCTGCATCGCCGCCTCCAACTTCCCAGTCGTCGGGTCGGCGACGCCCTGAATTGAACCGACGAAGGTGCGCTCACCGGTGAATAGTGCAACTGAGCCACTAGCGAGACCCGCCTGCGGAATGCCGAGCGAGAACAAGCCCAATGAATTGAGACCGCCGCCACACTGGGCTGGATTCGCTAGCGGGCAGAACGGCGGACGAAGAACGCCTGCAAAAGTACCGACGACGTTCTTGCCGACACCGGGGATCGGGGGGCCGCCTTTGATCGCATACGTGTGCGTAGTAGCAAGCACGAGGCAAAGAAGGCAACCGAAGAACGCTTTCATCGGAGCGAGAACGTATGGGAAGCGTTATGAAAGGGTCAACGCGAAACTCACCTGTCTTAGTCAGTAGGCCCAGCGTCCGCCGGGCGTCGCGATGATGGGCAGTTCGTCGGTCATGAACTGTGTCTTGCCGACTACCCCCCACATCTTTGTGCCGGTGGCTTTGCGCCAGGCTTGCGACATCATCTCGCCGGTGTGACAGCCCCAACTGCGCACCAGCGGATCTTTGGTAAAGATGTTGCGATTGATCTGCGGGAACTGGCTCTGGTGCAGGAATGACTTGGCCGAGCTGTCGATGTTGCTGCTGTAGTCGAACATGAAGCAGGCCTTGTTCGAGTGACCGAAGTATTCAAGGAACGCGACTTTCACCTGATCGCGCGGTTGTCCGGTGTTGAGGTATTTGATCACGTCGTCGCCTCCGTGGAAGTAGACGAGGTTAATATTGAACTTCTCGCGCACAGAATCGATGAAGCCGAGCAGGTCCATCTTCTCCTGCGCGCCGCGATCGATGTAGCCCTGCTTGTAGACGAGCCAGGTGATCTTCGCGTCGGGGCCGTACTTCTCGCGCAGCTGCTCGGTGCGAATCCGGGCGGCCCGAATGAAGTTGGCCCACCAATGGTCGTGCGGCTCCGCCTTGTACTTCTCCCACTGCATTAAGGAAGGTCCGCCCACGAGGATGATGTATTCCGGCGTGTAGTTCGCGGCCGCCGCGTGCGTCGTCGGAACGGCGGCAGACAGGACAAGCAAAGCGACGATAAGCTGGGCGAACTTTTTCACGATCTTTAGCGGGGAGCAGTATCTATGCGATACGGGTCAGTTCGCAAGCGGTGTAGAGGCCTGTGTACTCATGCGTCGCACTCGCCACGCACGAGATCTTCATACGTTTGACGTTCGCGAATGCGCATTGCTTCCCCTCCGCGAACGAGCACTTCCGCCGGCAGCGGACGCGAGTTGTAGTTCGTGGCCATGACGAAGCCGTATGCCCCCGCGCTCATGATCGCCGCGAGCTCGCCTTCGTGCAGCGCAGGCAACGCACGATCCTGCGCAAAAAAGTCGCCGCTCTCGCAAACTGGGCCGACGACGTCAACGGATTCGTTCGTTAGACCAACAGGCTGATGGACCGGCGCGATCTCGTGATAGCTTTGGTAAAGCGCCGGCCGGATGAGGTCGTTCATACCAGCATCGACGATGACGAACTTCTTCTGCTCGGCCTGCTTCACGTAACGGACGCGCGTCAGGAGTACGCCGGCATTGCCGACGAGAAACCTGCCGGGCTCGAGCAGGACGCGTACGCCTAACGAGCGCAACGGCGGCAGAATTGCAGCCGCGTATTCCGCGACGCTGAAGGCCGACGGCTCGCCATCGTGCTCGTGCCACCATTTGCCGCCGCCGCTCTCGAGCGCGTGTTTATAGATAATCCCCATCCCGCCGCCGATGCTAAGGAACTCGATCGCGTAGCGTTCCTTCAGCTCTCGCACGATGGGCGCGAGCTTCGCGATCGCCTCCGCGAATGGCTTCGCCGCGGTGATCTGCGAACCGATGTGCATTTGCACGCCGCGGATATGGATGTGCGACATCCGCGCGGCCGCTTCGTAGACTTGCGGGATGCGCTCGAGCGCGATGCCGAACTTGTTCTCGCTCTTGCCGGTCGAGATGTATTTGTGCGTGCTCGCCTCGACGTTCGGATTCACGCGCAAGGCGATCGGCGCGCGCACATTTTTCGCGGCCGCGATGCGGTTGATCGCGGCGAGCTCCGCTTCGCTCTCGACGTTGAAGGAGAGAACGCCTTCGTTCAGCGCATACTCGATTTCTTCTCGCGATTTCCCGACTCCGGCGAATGTGCAGCGGTCCGCACGGCCACCTGCGCGCACGACGCGGAAGAGTTCGCCACCCGAGACAATGTCGAAACCCGCGCCTTCGTTCGCGAGCAGGCGCAGGATCGCGCCGTTTGAGTTCGCCTTTACCGCATAGCAGATCAGGTGATCGAGCTC
>JBJMWV010000422.1:0-5621 GCA_045809985.1 Chthoniobacterales bacterium
GTGCGCACGCGCGCGCTCGCTCCGCCGAAACTGATTGCGTCGTTGCTCGGGCTCTTCGCTTTGCTGGCGCTCGTCATCACGGCGGCTGGCATCGGCGGCGTGCTCGCATTTTCCGTCAGTCAACGAACCCAGGAGATCGGTATACGCATGGCACTCGGCGCAAGCCGGAGTGAGGTCCTGCAGATGGTCGTGCGTGAGGGACTAACGCTAGTCTTCATCGGCCTGGGCGGCGGAGTCGTGGCTGCGTTACTGCTCGTTAGGCTAATGAAGCAGGTTCTTTACGGTGTCTCGCCTAACGATCCGTTCAGCTTCCTCATCGTCAGCGTCGTGCTGCTCGCGGTGGCGCTCGTCGCCTGCGTCTTGCCAGCGCGCCGCGCTACCCTCGTCAACCCAATCACCGCGCTACGCGCCAATTAATATGAACAGAAGACAATTCCTTGGAACTGCCGCCTTCGCTGCGGCCGCGCTACCTGCTGCTAACGTGCTCGCCGCGCCTAACGAGCCGAAAGGAATCCCGACGCAGAACTCGAAGCTGACGCCGCCGAAGTCCGGCGGAATTTCGGTCGCGATCGTCATCTCCGAGTTCCTGAACGTGATCGATTTCTCCGGACCGTGGGGCGTCTTCGAAAGTGTGCAGGTGCCCGGTGCGACCGAGCCGCCATTCCATCTCTTCACGGTCGCGGAGACGCCGGAGATCGTCGTCTCCGGGAGCGGCTTGAAATTGAAGCCGGACTACACCTTTGCGAATGCACCGGAAGTTAAAATCATCGTAATTCCCGCGCAGAAAGGCTCCGACGCGATGATTGATTGGTTGAAGAAAACTGCGCCAATGACCGACGTGACGATGTCCGTCTGCACGGGCGCGTTCAAGCTCGCGAAAGCCGGGCTGCTTTCCGGCAAACCCGCGACTACCCATCACGAATTTCTCGACAAGCTGGAGAAGGAGTATCCCGACATTCAGGTAAAGCGCGGCGTGCGCTTTGTTGAATTGGAGAAGATCTCGACCGCCGGCGGCCTAACCAGTGGAACCGATCTCGCTCTCCGTGTCGTCGAGCGTTACTTCGGCCGCGAGATCGCGCAGAGCGCCGCTGATTACATGGAGTATCAGGGCAAAGGCTGGATCGTCTAAGACGCCGCGGGTTCGCCGCCAGTCGCAGGCGGGCGGGTACCAGCGTCGTAGAGCGCGGAATAGAGTCGGTCCAAGTCGACCGGCTTGGGGAGAATCGCGACTGCGCCGGCATCGGCGATGAGCTCGGTTTGCAGCAGCGCAGTGACGAGGATGATCCGCGCGTCGGGATTTTTCGAGAGAATCATCTTGCACGCGGTGGCGCCATTCAGCCGCGGCATGTTGTAGTCCATCAGGACGACGTCGGGCTCGAGCCGCGTGTACGCCTGGATCGCCTCCAGACCGGAGCCGACGACCGCCGCAACTTCGTGGCCGCACTGCTCGACGAGCGCAGCGATACTCTGGCCCACAGCTCGTTGGTCATCGGCGATCAGGACGCGCACGGTTCACCTTTGCACAGAAGCGGGCGCTGCGCGCGAGCGCGTACGCCAGCAATTTCATTCTTCTTCGTCAGCGTCGTCGGGAACTGGTGTGGTGCGCGCGATCGCCGTTGCTTTGCTGCGGGCCGAACGGGCACGAGCATTCGCCGTTCGCGTATTACGACGCGCCGCGAACTCTTCCTTCGGGGTCAGCTTCACATTCGCCGGCGGGTGCGCGGCGCGATAATGCATCGTCGCCAGGCCAAGAACGATCGCGGCGAGGACGCACGCGCCGGCTTTCTTCTCCTCCGGAGTGAAGACGAAGATCTCGCGGCGCTTGGCTCGGCCTTTCTGCCTCACCACGTTCCCGGCCGGACGCGAAGGCAATGGTATTTGCCTTTGATGTTCAGGTTGTAACACCGAGCCTTCGATTCCGCCGCGATGAGCTCGTGATACACACTCGCTGGGACATCCGTGTAGCGGTAGATCAGCCCGTCGCGGAACTCAATCTCGAGCGCGTGTAATCGTGTGCTGTAACCAACCGCGGCCACCGCGCTCGACTCCACCGGCCGACGATGGATGTGCGAGACAATCGGCTCGACGGAGCGATCTGCCGCCTGCACTGAGACAGCAATTGCGAGCACAGCCACCAGCAAAAGAGCCCACCGCCGTCCCATGCATGGAAAGCTATCGTTAGGCGTTGGCGTTAGTCGAGATTAGACATTCGACGCCGAGCAATGCGAGTCTCTCCGAGCGAATGAAGACAAGCTACGACGTGGTGATACTCGGCGCGGGTCACAACGGACTCGTCGCGGCGAGTTACCTCGGGCGTGCAGGCTTAAGCGTCTTGTTACTGGAAAAGAACGACTACATTGGCGGCGCGACTACTTCGCAGAAGGTCTTTCCTGATTATGAAGCGCGGCTCTCGCGTTACTCGTACCTCGTCAGTCTCTTTCCCGAGAAGATCATCCGGGATCTTGGGCTGAAGCTCGAGCTGCGGCGGCGCGATACGGGTTCGTTCACGCCTTATGTGCAGAGTGGCGAGCACGGCGGGCTGCTGTTGAGCAATGTGGATGAAGCGCGCAGCCGCGAATCGATGTTCGAGCTGACCGGCAACGCCACGGAATACGAGCAGATGAAGCGTTTCTATAGTCTTTCGCGCGTTTTCGCCGAGCGCTCATGGGACAGCATGCTTGAGCCGCTCGTTGCGAAGGAGGAATTCCGGAAGCGCTTCGATGATGAGGTCGGCACGGAAGCGTGGCGAAGTCTGGCGGATGAGCCAATCGGCGCCGCGATCGAACGTTACCTTCAGCACGATCTTGTGCGCGGACTCGTGCTGACTGACGCGAAGATCGGCGTCCTGACGAACCCACACGATGACTCGTTAGTCCAAAATCGTTGCTTCCTTTACCACCTGATCGGCAACAAAACTGGTGAATGGAAGGTGCCGGTCGGCGGGATGGGCGCAGTCGCGCTGGAACTCGAGAACGCGGCGAGGGCGAGCGGCGCGGAGATGCTGACCAACGTGCACATCGAATCGCTCGCGCTCGACGAAGCGGCGAAGAGCGTGGTCTTCGAGTGCGACGGTAAACGTGACGAAGTCGAAGCGCGATTCGTGCTCGTGAACTTCGGCCGCAACGTCCTCGCGAAATATGCTGGTCACATTTACCAGCCAGACCGCACCGATGAAGGATCCGTGTTCAAGATCAACATGCTCCTCCGTCGTCTGCCGAAGCTGAAGGCGACACGCTACGCCGCGGCGGAAGCATTCTGCGGCACGTTCCACACCGATGAAGGCTACGAGCAGATGAACCTGACCTACGATCAGGCGACGGACGGCGTCCTGCCTGATAAGCCGCCCGGCGAGGTCTATTGCCACACGCTGACGGACGACAGCATCCTCTCGCCGGAGCTGCGCGCGCAGGGATTCCACACCATGACGCTGTTCGGGATCGACATGCCATGGAGCATTTTTTCGCAGGATAACGAGCGCCTTCGCGCGGAAGCAGAGAAGCGATTCCTCGCCAGCATGGATCAATGGCTCGAGGAGCCGCTGGAAGATTGTCTCGCCGTCGCGCCTGATGGCAGTCTGTGCATCGAAAGCAAGAGCCCGGTCGATATCGAAGACTCGTTAGGCATGTATCACGGCAACATCTTCCATGATGCACCGACCTGGCCATTTGCCAGTTCCGTCGATCAGGTCGGCACGTGGGGAGTCGAGACGGAGTGGAATAACGTCTTCATCTGCGGATCAAGCGCGCAACGCGGCGGTGCGGTCAGCGGAATACCTGGACACAACGCCGCCATGAAAGTGCTCAGTCTCGTATGAAGCCACGCGATCCTAATCCAGCCGATGTCGAATCGATCGACGCAATCGTCCGCGCAGCCTATGACGTGATCTCCGGACCCGCCGGAGCGCGCGATTGGGACCGCGATCGCTCCCTATTTTGGCCGGGCGCGCGACTGATTCCAACCGCGCGAGATGCGGGCAGCGTCGAGGTCGAGCTCGCGCCGAACATGCTCGACGTGGAGGGATTCATCGCGCGTGCGGAGAAGCACTTTTCCGCGCACGCCTTCTACGAAACGGAAGTCGCGCGGAGGGTGGAACAGTTCGGCCGCATCGCGCACGTCTGGAGCACCTATGAGTCGCGCCACGATCCCGCTGATCCACAGCCTTTCATGCGCGGGATCAACAGCTTTCAGCTCTTCAACGACGGCAGCCGTTGGTGGATCGTGAGCATTCTCTGGCAGCACGAGATGGCCGAGTGGCCGATCCCGCAGAAATATCTTCCCGAGAGTTAGCGCTCAGACAGCGGCAACTTCGCGGAACGCGCCGACAAACGCTTCCATCTCCTCGCGTTTGCCGATCGTGACGCGCATGTGATTCGGCAGGGTAGGGAATAAACGACCGACCTGCACCTTGCGTTGCTTCATCGCCGCGATCATCGGCACGACCGGCTTCTTCACGTCGACCATGATGAAGTTGGCCTGCGACGGGATCGACTTGAAGCCTAACGAGTCGAGCTGCTGGAGGGTGAACGTCTTCGCTTCGCTGTTCAACCGGCGACCGTCCGCCACGTGCGCGTCATCCTTGAGACTCTCAGTTGCCGCCGCGAGCGCCAACACGTTGACGCTGTCCCACGACTGATTCGCCTGCATGCGCTTGATCGTCTCCTTCTGCGCGATGCAGTAGCCGCAGCGCAGACCGGCCATGCCGTAGATCTTCGAGAAGGTGCGCGCGACGATCAGGTTCGGGTGATCCTTCACCAGCGGGATCACGGTCTCGTAATCGGAGCTGTCGGCGAAATGAAAATACGCTTCGTCGACCAGGATCATGGTCTGCGGCGAAGTCTTCGCGATGAACTCGCGCACCTCGCTCTTCGGAGTAATACTCGCGGTCGGGTTGTTCGGATTGCAGATGTAAACGAGCCCGCCTTTCGCGGCAGCGCTCATCTTCGCGAGATCATGACTCCAGTTCGGCGTGAGCGGGACTTTGATAACCTGCGCGCCGTTTGCTTCGGATAACTTCAGCAGCGCTTCGAATGTCGGATCAGCCGCGACGAGCGGCCCGTTCTTCGGTCCGGTGAACGCGAGCGCGCAAAGCTGCAGCACTTCGCTCGATCCATCGCCGAGCAGGATCTGCTCTTCCGGGACGCCGTTCAATTTCGCGAGTCCTTCGACGAGCACGTCATTGCGTTCGTCGGGATACCGACAGGCGACGTTGAATGAATCCGTCATCGCCTGGAGCGCCGCTTTCGAAGGGCCGTATGGATTTTCGTTCGAGCTCAGGCGCACCATTCCTGCGGGTGCGGGTTCAGTGCCCGGCGGGCGCGCGAAATTGAGGACCGGCCGCGTAACAGCGAGCGCAGCGCCGGCACCTAACAAGTGCGCGAAGCGGCGGCGGGAAATGGAAATATTGTTCATCGTAGTGACCTCCGAGGCGCCGAGGATATGGAGCGTGTCGGCGGAAGGCGAGCGGCAACTGCACCGGGAGCAGAAAGTCATCCCGACCGAAGTCGAGGGACCCCGTCGCAGTATAGCCCGTGCGCCATCGGTCTCTCTGCTCCGCTTCGCTGCGCTCGAGATCACGACTTGATTCATACAAACGTATGAATTACTTTGTCGCGTGGACGGAA
>JBJMWV010000423.1:0-7483 GCA_045809985.1 Chthoniobacterales bacterium
AAATAACCAATGTCGCGCCGACGCAAAGTCTACAAAAAGGAAGAGAAAGTCGACTCCCGCTACGGTAGTCCGGCGGTGGCCCGGCTGATTTCTACGGTGATGAAGCGCGGCAAGAAATCGCTCGCGGAGCGGATTGTTTATACCGCGATCGACAAGTCGCGCGAAGGCACTGACGCGGTCGACCCGCTCGAGATCGTGAACAAGGCGCTGGAGAATGTCCGGCCGCGCCTCGAAGTAAAATCTCGCCGGGTCGGGGGCGCCACTTATCAGGTGCCGATGGAAGTCACTCCCGCGCGTCAGGTCTCGCTCGCCATGCGCTGGATCGTGACCTTTGCCGATAACCGGCGCGGCATGCCGATGGCCGACGCGCTCGCCGCGGAGCTCAAAGACGCGGCGAACGGGCAAGGCAACGCGATCAAGAAGCGCGACGACACTCACAAGATGGCGCAAGCGAACCGCGCCTTTGCACATTTCCGCTGGTAATAAAATGGCTACTGCGACTGTAGATAAACCGAAGGCGACGACGAATCCGAATTCGCCGGACCGCAAGTTCCCGCTCGAGAAGACGCGGAACATCGGGATCGCTGCGCATATCGATGCGGGGAAGACGACGCTGACTGAGCGCATCCTTTTTTACACCGGCATGATCCACAAGATCGGTGAAGTGCATGAAGGCACGACCGTGACGGACTGGATGGAGCAGGAGCGCGAGCGTGGTATCACGATCACCTCGGCCGCGACCACTTGCGCGTGGATGCAGAAGCCGGAACCCGGTGTCTACAAAATGTTCGACGGCGTGAAAATGCGCGTGAACATCATCGACACTCCGGGTCACGTGGATTTCACGGCGGAAGTGGAGCGTTCGCTGCGCGTGCTCGACGGCGCGATCGCGGTGTTCGATGCGGTGGCCGGTGTGCAGCCGCAGTCCGAGACGGTCTGGCGTCAGGCGAACAAGTATAAGGTCCCGCGCATCGCGTTCATCAACAAAATGGACCGCGTCGGCGCTGACTTCGCGATGTCGATCAAGTCGATGCACGACAAGCTCGCCGCGAACGCGTGGCCAATCCTGCTCCCGCTCGGCAAAGAAGATTATCTCAAGGGCCAGCTCGACGTCGTAAACAAAAAGGCCGTTCTCTATCTAGATAACGACGTGATGGGTTCGACCTACGAGGTCCACGACATTCCGGCCGAAGAGAAGGAGAACGTCGACAAAGCGCACAACGATCTTGTTGAGCAAATTTCCAATCTGGACGACGAGCTCGCGGAAGCGGTTCTCGAAGAGAAAGAGATCACGCCGCAGCTGTTAAAGGCCGCGATCCGTCGTCAGACAATCGCGAACAAGTTCGTTCCCGTTGTCGGCGGCAGCGCGTTCAAGAATAAGGGTGTGCAGTATCTCGTCGACGCGGTGATCGATTATCTTCCGGGTCCGCTCGACATTCCACCCGCGGTCGGTCTCGATCCTGACAACACTGAGGTGAAGATCGAAGCGCCGACAGACGACAACGGCAATTTCTGCTCGCTCGCATTCAAGCTTTGGAGCGATCCGTTCGTCGGTAAACTCGTTTTCTTCCGCGTCTACAGCGGCACACTTTCGAAGGGCGACACGGTTTACAATCCGCGCACGAACAAGCGCGAGCGCATCTCGCGTTTGATCCAGATTCAGGCCGACAAACGCGAAGACATCGAGACCTGCTATTCGGGCGACATCGCCGCGATTGTCGGCATTAAGAATATCACGACGGGTGACACGCTTTGCGACGAGGATCACACGATTCTCCTCGAGCCGCCTTCGTTCCCGGAGCCGGTTATCTCGATGGCGATCGAGCCAAAGACGAAGCAGGACCAGGAAAAGATGGCGACTGCGCTGCAACGTCTCTCTGAAGAAGATCCGACTTTCAAAGTCTTCACGCACGAAGACACCGGTCAGACGATCATCGCCGGCATGGGCGAGCTGCATCTCGAGATTATTCGCGATCGCATGCTGCGCGAGTTCAAGGTCGACGCGAACTCCGGCAAACCGCAGATCGCCTATCGCGAAACCATCACCTCGCCGGCGAATGGCGAAGGCAAGCTGATCAAGCAGTCAGGCGGTCGCGGTCAATACGGCCACGTGATCATCAAGGTTGCGCCTAACGAACGCGGCAAAGGCATCACGGTCGAGAACAAGGTCGTGGGCGGAAACATTCCGAAGGAATACATCCCAGCCTGCAAGAAAGGCATTGAAGAAGCGATGCTCAACGGCGTCGTCGGCGGCTACCAGGTCATCGATGCGCACGTCGACATTACGGACGGCTCGTATCACGACGTCGACTCGAACGAAATGGCGTTTAAGCTCGCGGCAATTTTCGCGGTCAAGGACGCGTTCAAGAAGGCGAAGCCGATCCTGCTCGAGCCGATCATGAAGATCGAGAATTCGACGCCGGAAGAATATCAGGGCGACATCATCGGTGACCTCAATCGCCGCCGCGCCCGCATCAATAGCATCGAGCCGCGCGGCAATCTCACCATCGTGAACGCCGAAGCTCCGCTCGCCGAAATGTTCGGTTACGCGACTGCGATCCGCTCGTTGTCGAAAGGCCGTTCGAGCTACTCGATGGAGCCCTCACATTTCGAACAGGTGCCGCCGAACCTCGTCGCGGCCGTCCTCGACCAGAAGGAGACCAAGTAACATGGCCGCAGGACAACGCATTCGCATTCGCCTGAAGGCATTCGATCACCGGATGCTCGATCAAAGCGCGGTCGACATTGTCGAGACCGCGAAGCGCACCGGCGCGCGCGTGGCGGGACCGATCCCGCTCCCGACCCTGATCGAGAAGTTCACGATCAATCGCTCTCCCCACGTCGACAAAAAGTCGATGGACCAATTTGAGATCCGCACCCACAAGCGCCTGCTCGACATCATCGAGCCGACCGCGAAGACGGTGGACGAGCTGAAGAAGCTCAACCTGCCCGCGGGCGTGGATATCACGATCAAGATTTAGCGCGTTTCGCCACCCACTTTTGCAAGCCCACGGACATGAGCATCGGACTTTTAGGACAAAAAATCGGCATGACCAGCGTCTACGACGCGAACGGCAAGCTGCGTCCGGTGACCGTGATTGCGGCCGGCGACAACGTGGTCGTTAGCCGGATCAACGCGGACAACAACGGTTACTCGGCGGTCAAGGTCGGCTACGGAACGCAGAAGGAGCATCGCCTCACCGGCGCAGCTCTCGGCGAGTTCAAGAAGGCCGAAGTCGAGCCGAAGCGATTCGTGCGCGAGTTCCGCCTAACGAATGATGCGCCGGAAGGCGAGATCAACCTGAGCGTGACGCAATTCGCGCCGGGCGATTTCGTTGATGTGATCGGACGCTCGAAAGGCAAAGGCTTCCAGGGCGTCATGAAGAAGCACAACTTCGCCGGCCAGGGCGCAGCGCACGGTTCGAAGACGCATCGGCGTAATGGCGCCATCGGCAATCGTTCCACGCCGGGCCGCATCTGGAAGAATATGGGCATGCCAGGTCACATGGGTGACGAACGTGTGACGGTGCAGAACCTCGAGGTGCTCCAGGTGCGCGAAACCGAGAAGGTGATTTTAATCAGCGGCGCGGTCCCGGGCGCGAACGGCAGTCTTGTTGTCGTTAGGCCGGCGATCAAGCACCCGGAGAACATCAAGAAGCTGCACGAAGAACATCGCAAGCGCGACGAGGCCGAGCAGGCCAAGAAGCCGGCAGTAAAGATTCGATAAGTTATGGCCGCGAAAGTTTTAACAGCAGACGCAGCGCGTGACGCGAAGATCACGCTGATCGAAGGCGGCCGCGGAACGCAGGCGGTGCACGATGTTGTCGTGGCGATGCGCGCGGCGCGTCGTTCCGGTTCCGCGAACACGAAGACGAAAGCGGAGGTGAATCTCTCCGGCGCGAAGCCGTGGCGGCAGAAGGGCACTGGTCGTGCGCGTGCTGGTTACAAGTCGTCGGTTATCTGGCGTGGCGGTGGTGTCGTGTTCGGCCCGAAGCCGCGCGATTACTCGAAGAAAGTTTCCAAGACGGTGCGCCGGCTCGCATTTCAAAAAGCGCTGAGCGAACGGATCAACGCCGGCGATGTGCTGACGATCGACGCGTTTGCGGTCACCGAGCTGAAGACGAAATCATTCGTTAGTCTGCTGAAGAAGCAAACCGACGCAAAGAAGGTGCTGATCGTTTCGGACGCGTTCGACGAGAACACCTACAAGGCCGCGCGTAACGTGAAGCCGGTCCTGCTCGCGACGGCGCAGGACGTGAACACCGAGCAGTTGCTCGCGTTCGACAAGATTTTGGTCACGGGCAAAGCGCTCGAGCAATTAGCCGCCCGCTTACCTGAAGAGAAGGAGACGGCGTAATGAAGGATCTTTTCGACATCATCGAGACTGCGTCGCTGACGGAGAAGGCATCGATCCTTTCCGAGAAGCACAACAAGTACGTTTTCCGCGTCAGCCCCAAGGCGAACAAGATTGAGATCAAACGCGCGGTCGAGCAACTCTTCAACAAGAAGGTCGTCTCGGTTAACACCGCGAATTACGAAGGCAAAAAGAAGCGCGAACGTCGCGCTGATTTCGGGCGCAAGCCACATTGGAAAAAGGCCATCGTGACGCTGAAGGAAGGCGACAAGATCGACCTGGTCTAACGAGTTATGGCATTACGGAATTATCGCCCACTCACACCGACGCTGCGGTTCAAGACGCTGCCGACTTTTGATGAAGTCACAGCGAAGAACAAGCCGCACAAGAGCCTCACTGAGGTTAAGAAGCGGAGCGGCGGACGGAACAACAACGGCCGTCTCACCTCGCGTCACATCGGCGGCGGTCACAAGCAGAAGTATCGCAAGGTCGACTTCAAACGCCGCAAGCATGGCGTCGCGGCGGAGGTCGTCGGGATCGAGTACGATCCGAACCGTTCTGCGCGTATCGCTCTAATCAAGTACGCAGACGGCGAGATGAGCTACATCCTCGCGCCGGACGGTCTAACGATTGGCGCACGCGTCATGTCGGGCCCGACCGCGCCGCCCGATCTCGGCAATTCGCTTCCGCTCAGCGCGATTCCGCTCGGCTCCAGCATTCACAATATTGAGCTCGCGCCCGGCCGTGGTGGTCAGGTTGCGCGCAGCGCTGGACAGCAGGCGACGTTGAACAACCGCGAAGGCGGATATGCTCTCGTGAAGTTGCCCTCGGGCGAGATTCGCCGGATTCACGAAACCTGCTCGGCGACGATTGGCCAAGTCGGAAATATCGACCACATGAACGTGGTCAGCGCGAAAGCCGGACGCTCACGCTGGAAGGGTATCCGCCCGACGGTGCGCGGTATGGTTATGAACCCGATCGATCACCCGAATGGTGGTGGCCAGGGTAAATCGAAGGGCGGCGGTGGACGTCAGCACCTAACGAGTCCTTGGGGACAGTTGGCGAAGGGCTTCAAGACGCGCTCGAAACACAAGTCGAGCGACCGCTTCATCATGCAGGACCGCCGGGTGAGCCGGAAAAAGTAATTTGATATGAGCAGATCACTGAAGAAAGGACCGTTCGTTGAGCCGCATCTTCTCGAGAAGATCGATAAGATGAATTCGGCTGGGGTGAAGAAGCCGATCAAGACCTGGTCGCGCCGCTCGATGGTGACGCCGGATTTCGTCGGCCACACCTTCATGGTCCATAACGGGAAAATTTTTACCTCGGTCTTCGTGACCGAGAACATGGTCGGTCACAAGCTGGGTGAGTTTTCGCCGACCCGCATATTTAAGAAGCACGGTTCGCACACCGCGAAGGTGACGAAGTAGTGCGGTGAATTTTCGATCTGCGATTCTCGAACTGCGAGTGGCAGCACTCGTTAGGCGAGGATCGGCGATCGTGTTAGCAGGGAGCGTCTGCTCGGCTGGAGAGCTGGCAGCGCAGGGAAATAGTTCTTTGTCAGGATCCAATATTGGTGAGATGCGCAAGCAGCTCGAGGTGCAGCGTGAAAGTGTGAAGACGCTGACCGAGAGCCTGGCGGAATCGAATGCCGAGGCGGAGTTGTTCCGCCGCAAGTATTCGGATCTGCAATTGCGCATGGAAGCGCTCGGGCTCGACGCGGCGAACAAGGACCGCGCCAAGCTGGAGCAGCGACTACTCGCGGCGGTGAGCGATTTGCAGTTGGCGCAAAAGGAGCGCGAGCAATATCGCGATCAAATGCTGCGGCTGAGCGAGGCGATGCTGCAGTTGCTCAAGACTTCGACCGGCGGCGATGCCAAAGCGCGGATGGAACTGGAAGCGCAACTGCGCAGCACGAATGAGCTGATCGCGAAAGCGAACGCGCCGAGCGAACCGCAGCCGAGCTTGATGGACGGCAGCGTGATCAGCGTAAAGGACGAATGGTCGCTGGTCGTGGGCAACCTCGGCGAGAAGCAGGGAGTAAAGATCGGGATGCCGTTGCGCGTGGTGCGTGACGATAAAACGATCGCGACGCTCCGGGTGGTCGATGTTCGTCAGAAAATCTGCGGCGCTGTGATTCAAGAAATGGGTTCTGAGAAAGAGAAGATAAAGGTGGGTGATCGGCTCCAAGCCGACGCACGCCGCGACGTGAGTTTAAAATAAATGGAAGTTCGATCGATATATCGCTACGCGAAGATTTCCGCATTCAAGGTGCGCGAAGTCACACGCGAAATTCAGGGCCTGCCGGTTTCGGCAGCGCTCGACGTTGTCGCGTTCAGCCCCAAAAAGGCGGCGGCGTTGATCAACAAGACGCTGAAGAGCGCAGTCGCGAACGCGGAGAACAACGCGAACCTGAAAGCCGACACTTTGGTCGTGAAAGAAGCGACCGCCGGTGAAGGCCCGACGATGAAGCGCATGATGGCGCGGGCGCGTGGAAGCGGCAGCCGCATCCTGAAACGGACGGCGCACATCCGGATCATTTTGAGCGACGAGATCGAGATCAAGCGCCGCGATAAGACGGCGAGCAAGAAGGGTTCGGCGAAGAAGAGCGGCGCAAAGAAGACCGCCTCACGCAAGGGTGCCGCGAAATCGGCCAAGCAGCCGGCGACCGCGCCTAACGAATCGAACGAGCAGCAAAAGGAAAGCTAAGTCATGGGACAGAAAGTTAATCCAATCGGTTTTCGTCTCGGTGTGAACCGCGACTGGCGTTCGCGCTGGTACGCGAACCCGCAGGAGCTGCCAGGATTCCTCCACAGCGACATTGAGATTCGCGATTACGTGAAGAAGAAGCTGCAGTTCGCAGCGGTCGCGAAGATCATCATCGAGCGCGCCTGGAACTCCATTCGCGTGACCATTCACACTGCACGCCCCGGCATCGTCATCGGACGCAAAGGCGCCGAGATCGAGAAGATGACCGAAGAGATCTCGAAGATGGCGCAGGGCAAACAGATCAAGATCGACATCCAGGAGATCAAGACGCCTGAGCTAGACGCGCAGCTCGTGGCTGAGAACGTCGCGCTCCAGATCGAGCGCCGTATCGCTTACCGCCGCGCGATGAAGAAGGCGGTC
>JBJMWV010000424.1:0-4518 GCA_045809985.1 Chthoniobacterales bacterium
CTAACGAGCGGTAGAATTTCTCCAGATCAGCCGCGACTCGCTCGAAGGACAAGTATTCGTTAGCTGAACGCTGCGAATCCTCGATCGCCTGCTCGTAAGCGCGCGTGTCCGTGAGCAGCTCATTCGCGAGGGTGAGCATGCGATTTCCGGAACGGCCGTGACCGCAGGTCCGCGGATGTGCGAGTCGGTCGACTGTGCCGTTCCCGCCGATGCTCGGCATACGGCAGAGCAACGCGTCACCCGCCACCTGCCCGGGCACAAAACTCGTGTCGAGCTGGAACACGATCCGATGTTCCGCCATCACGCGCAGGTAGTGCGCGTAGCCGCGACGTTCTGTCAGCACGCGCAACTTCTCCGGCGCGAAGCCAATCTCTTTCAGCAAACGCGCGCCTTTGCGGCCGGTGAAATCGTAAACCGTGACGATTGCGTCCTGCGCTTCGCTCAACTCACGCGCCATCGCGAGCGCAGCGAAGTGATTTCGCGACGGCACATCCCATTCGCGCGTGCCGATGAAGATGCCGCTGCGCTCTTCGATCGGTCGCGAGAAATCCCATTGCGCATCGTGCAGCGGATACGGCGTCGGAATGAACGCGATGTTCTTGTCGCTCCGTCGAACTCCGCGAAAAACGTCTGCCGCTTCCGGTGTCGGCGCGATGCAGCCATCCGCCTCCGTCACGATTTGCATGAAGCGATGCAACTTCGCCGGATCGCGCAGTTGATCCGCGATCTGATGCAGCCCTGTTTCCTTCAACGAAACCGCCGTCGGAATTTGCGCCTTCTTCAACAAAGCGAGCGCACGCTGCGAATCGCGAAAGTCACCACGCAGGAGAAGTAGGACTGGTCGGCCGGACGTGACCGCCGCATCTGCGTCGCGCAGAAAACTTCCGCGCGTGCACGCGGCATAGGCGTGAAAATTTACCGGCGGATGAGCGTTCGAATCGGCGGGCGCATCGTTTGCGAAATCCAGGTTCGGATCGCGCCCGCCGGGATTCAGGACATTCGGCCGAAACCCGCCGCCAGCTTCCGCCGTCATTCGTTAGTCGCCTGACTCTTCTTCGTCCGGCGTCGCGCGCGGACGCGGCGTGGCGAGTCGCGGATCGCGCAAGTCGCGCGGATTCACCGGTTGCGCGCGAAGAACGGGCTCGGCCCGCGGGATCACGGTTCGCTCCGGCGCGACAGGCGCCGCGCGCGGAATCGGTGTTTCCCTGATCGGCGTTTCTCGGTCTTGAGGTGTAACTGGCTGCGCGCGCAGGACCGGGGTTTCTTCTGCAGGTGCAGCGGTCGGCACCGGTGCTGGTGTTGCGGATGCCTGCGCCTGTTGCTTGTCTTCTTTTGTGACCGGCAGTGCGGCCTTCACTTCGCCGTCACCAGCGTCAGGCGGACGTGGTGGTTTGACCGTCGACTTCACCGCGCTGTACGGATCATTTTCAGCAAGGACCGTCGGCGCTTGCAGCGGAACTGCTTTGACCTGCGCAGTGTCTACCGCGAGCGCCGCGCGAGGCACACCAGCGTCGGGAAGATCATGCGCGATCCGGGTCCGTGCGTCGCCGTGCACGTTGCATGGATCAGTCGGCATCTGTTCTTTTGTCGCAAGCTCGCGATACGCGAACTCGCCGCACTTATCCGTCGCGAGCAATCCCGACTTCGCGCAGATCTCGACCGACTGCACGCCCGCGGGTTTCGCCAGTTCCTTCGGCGCATAACGCGTGGTCGATGCATTCATGATGTCGACCCAAACCGGCAGCGCGATCTCGCGGCCGAACGCTCCGCGATAAATCTTCTGCGGCTTGTCGAAGCCAGCCCGCACCGCGCAGGTGATCGCGTTATCGTAACCAACGAAAAGCGCTTCCGTGAAATCGTACGCCGTACCTGTTTTCCCGGCGGCGGGGAACTGACCAAGTCCGAAATTTTTTCGCGCTGCCGCACCGGTTCCCTTGTCGAGCGCATCGACCAGACATGAATGCACTTCGTAAGCCGTCTCCGGTTTCATCACGCTGTGACGCGTCTTGTCGCGTTCCGATTGCCAGACAATGCCGCCGTTTTTCTCTTCAATACGCTCAAGGACGAATGGCTCGGGCGACGGGCTGCCGTTGTTCGGGAAGACGGTATAAGCCAACGCCAATTCGGCGAGCGTCACTTCGCTGCTCCCGAGGAACGTGGCCGGGAACGGTCGCAGCGCCGATTTGATTCCGTCGCTTTTGCAAAGCTGCATCACGGCATCGAGGCCAGCCTGCATGCCGATGCGGACCGTCGCGCCGTTCTTGCCTTTCGCGAGCGCCTGCCGCGCGGTAATCGGTCCTTCATAACGATTGTCCGGATTCTCCGGCCCCCACTCCCCGAGAATTCCGGTCGTCCCGCCGATCATGACGGCGCGATTATCGAGCGCAGAATCTTCGACGATCGTTCCGGGATACAGCCCCTTCTCGAATGCGGCTGCGAAGACGAATGGCGTGAACGCCGTGCCGGCAGGACGGTGCGCCTGCAACGCGCGGTCGTACTGGTTGTGCTCGAAATCGCGACCGCCGACGAGCGCGAGAATTCCGCCGGTCTGGTTATCGAGCGCAATGACCGCGCCCTGCAAATACTCCGGGGCGGCATTGCGATTGATCTGGCCGGCCTTCTTCGCCGCATTGAAGCGCGTCGCATACGCTTCGTAGGTTTCGTGCGAGTAACCCGGCGTCTGCTCGACCTTGTCGAGATGCGTACGTAGCGAGTCCTCCGCCACTTTCTGCAGATCGGCATCGATCGTCGTGCGAATGCGGAAGCCTTCGTTCATCGCGCGATCCCAACCGACCGCCGCGATCACCTGCTGCCGGATATACTCGATCGCGTACGTCTGGCCTTGCGCGTTCTGACGAGTGCCGACGACGGAAACTTCCTCCACCTGCGCAGCCGCACATTTTTCCGGCGAAATGAACCCGAGGTCACGCATGCGCGTGAGCGCGAGATTACGGTTTTCCTTCGCCGCCTGCTTGTCGCTCCACGGCGAGATGCGGTTCGGGCTCTTGATCACGCCGGCGATCGTGGCGGATTCCGCGAGCGACATTTCGCGCGCGGGTTTCCCGAAGTAACCACGCGCCGCCGCTTCCGCACCGTAGAGCCCGCCGCCGAAATAGATCCGGTTCAGGTAGAGCTCCATGATCTTCTGCTTGCCGAGCCGCTCCTCGATCCGGCGCGCGAGAAACAGCTCGACCAGCTTCCGTCGGAAGGTGCGCTCCTTGAGCGAAAACGTATTGCGCGCGAGCTGCTGCGTGATCGTGCTCGCGCCCTGGCGCACGTGTCCGGCGGTGAAGTTCTTTAGTGCCGCGCGCACGATCCCGAAAAAATCATAGCCGCTGTGCTGATAGAACTTGTTGTCCTCCATCGCCACGACGGCGTTGATCAGGTCGCGCGGCATCTGGTCGTAGGGAATCGTCTCGCGATTCTCGACATAGATCTGGCCGAAGATCTTGTCGTTCCGGTCCGCGATCACGCTCGCCGATTCCATCTGCTCGAGCTGCGTGAGATCGTACGTCTCGGCCTGACTGCGCAGGTCCGACATCATGATCAGCAGGTAAATGAACCCGCCGATGATGAGCGCGAGGAACGCCCCGAGCGGGACGTAAAACTTCGGCTTCGTGTACCAAGGCGGTTCCGGGTACTCGACGAGATATTTGTCGCGTGCGCGATAAGAGACTGGCATGTGCGAAGGGCGTCGAGAATTAGTCTGGCGCGAAACTTAGGTGGAACCGACTAAACGGCAAAACAGGAGTTCACCATTCGCAGACGAATTGCGGGTCGAGATCGCGGAGCGCGGACCGGTGACATTCGCGTGGTTCATGGAGCAGGCGCTGTATCAACCCGAACACGGTTACTACAGCTCGGGCCGCGCGCGTATCGGACGAAAGGGCGATTACTTCACCAGCGTCTCCCTCGGCCCGCTCTTCGGCAAAATGATGGCGATGCAATTCGCGGAGATCCGCGAGCTGCTCGGCGCGACGGATGCGTTCACGATCGTCGAGCAAGGCGCGCACGATGGGCAATTCGCGCGCGATGTTCTCGAGCATCTCGATGTCCGATACCTGATCATCGAGCCGTCTGCGAAGTTGCGCGAGCGGCAGGCGGAAACGTCAAGCGGATTTCGAATTGAATGGCGCGAGTCACTGGACGATCTCGAGCCGTTCGTCGGCGTCCACTTTTCGAACGAGCTGATCGATTCGCTGCCGGTTCACGTTGTGAAGTGGACGGGAAATGAATGGCTCGAGCGGCGCGTCGGCCTAACGAACGACCATTTTCAGCTTCTTGATTGGCCGATCTCAGATCAGGAGCTGGTCGCGAAGATTCCGCAGCCGTTGCCGGCCGGCTATGAAACTGAAGCGCGACCAGCAGCGCGGCGCTGGATCGAAACGCTCGCGAACAAACTCACGCGCGGGTTTGTCATTGCGGCGGATTACGGATTCGCGCGCGACGAATTCTACGCGCCGCATCGCACACGCGGCACGTTGCAGAGCTACGCCGAACACACGACGAACGACGATC
>JBJMWV010000425.1:0-2524 GCA_045809985.1 Chthoniobacterales bacterium
GGCCAGACCGCGCTCAACGCTGCGATGGAACTGAATCGCAACGGCGCGCTCGCGCGACACAATGTGAAGTTGATCGGCGCGAATGCCCAGGCGATCGCGAAAGGCGAAGACCGGCAGCTGTTCAAGGAAGCGATGCTACGTATCGGCCTCGACGTTCCGCGATCCGGGACCGTGCATTCCGTCGAAGATGCGCATCGTGTCGCGGAGGAGATCGGAGCATTTCCGCTTATCATTCGACCAGCATTCACGCTCGGCGGAAGTGGCGGCGGCATCGCGTATAATCGCGAGGAGCTCGATCAGATTGTCGATCGCGGCCTGCGGCTTTCGCCGGTTAGCGAGGTGTTAATCGAGGAATCACTCGTCGGATGGAAGGAATTCGAGATGGAGGTGATGCGGGATCGCGCGGACAACTGCGTCGTTATCTGCTCGATTGAAAATGTCGATGCGATGGGCGTACACACCGGAGATTCGATCACCGTCGCGCCCGCGCAGACCCTGACCGACAAGGAATACCAGTTGATGCGCGATGCTTCGTTCGCGGTCATTCGCGAGATCGGCGTCGAGACCGGCGGGTCGAACATCCAGTTCGCGGTCAATCCGGAGAACGGTCGAATGGTCGTGATCGAAATGAATCCGCGCGTCTCGCGTTCGAGCGCACTCGCCTCGAAAGCGACGGGGTTCCCGATCGCGAAAATCGCAGCCAAGCTCGCCGTTGGCTACACGCTCGACGAGATCCGCAACGACATCACGCGCGAAACGCCGGCGTCGTTCGAGCCAACGATCGACTACTGCGTGGTCAAGGTGCCTCGCTTCACCTTCGAGAAGTTTCCGCAGGCGGATGCGACGCTGACGACGCAGATGAAGTCGGTCGGCGAAGCGATGGCGATCGGCCGCACATTTAAGGAAGCGCTGCAGAAAGCGCTGCGCAGTCTCGAGGTGAAGCGTTTCGGATTAATCGGCGACGCGCCGGACAAGCAGATCGACCTGGAAACGCTGCGACTGAAGCTGGCGATCCCGAATGCCGAACGAATCTTCTACGTCGCACAGGCATTCTCGCGCGGCGCATCGATGGACGAAGTCTACGAGCTGACGAGGATCGATCGGTGGTTTTTGCACAACATCGCCGACGTCGTGCGCGCGCAGAGTTGTATCACGGGCGATTTACGGCGGGCCAAGAAACTTGGCTTTTCCGATCGTCAGCTCGCGCTCGCCCACGGCAAATCCGACGACGAGATTCGCGCGCAGAGAAAGGCCGCAAACGTGGTGCCGACGTATCGCCTCGTCGATACATGCGCTGCGGAGTTTGAAGCTTACACACCGTATTACTATTCCACTTACGGCAGCGAGAACGAGCGGCGCGAAAGCGGTAAGCGGAAGATCATGATTCTCGGCGGCGGACCGAATCGCATCGGGCAGGGCATCGAGTTCGATTACTGCTGCGTCCACGCAGCGTTCGCGCTGCGCGAACTCGGATTCGAAACGATCATGGTGAATTCGAATCCGGAAACGGTTTCGACCGATTACGATACGAGCGACAAACTTTATTTCGAGCCGCTCACGCTGGAAGACGTGCTCAACATTTACGATCAGGAGCGACCGGAAGGGGTGATCGTGCAATTCGGCGGCCAAACTCCGCTGAATCTCGCGGATGGATTAAAAGCGGCCGGTGTTCCGATTCTCGGCACGCAACCCGAGAGCATCGAAACGGCGGAGGACCGGAAGCTCTTCGCGGCGATGCTGGACAGGCTTGGACTGCGGCAAACGCCCAGCGGATCCGCGACCAGTGCAGACGAGGCGCTCGAGATTGCGAAACGTGTCGGTTACCCCGTGCTGGTCAGGCCAAGCTTTGTGCTCGGTGGACGCGCGATGGAACTCGTCTACAACGACGACGATCTCTGTCGCTACATGGTCAACGCGATCGACGTCAGCCCCGATCGGCCTGTGCTGGTCGATCGTTTTCTCGAGGATGCGATCGAAGTCGATGTCGACTGCATCAGCGACGGCGAGACGAGCGTGATCGGCGCGATCATGGAGCACATCGAGCAGGCGGGCATTCACAGCGGCGACAGCGCGTGCGTGATTCCGACGTTTTCCTTGTCCGACGCGGTGCTCGAAGAAATCACCCACGCGACGAAGGCAATGGCACGTGAGTTGAACGTCCGTGGCGTGATGAACGTGCAGTTCGCAGTGAAAGGCGAAGAAGTTTACGTGCTCGAAGTCAATCCGCGCGCCTCACGCACCATTCCGTTCGTGAGCAAAGCGATCGGCATTCCGCTGGCAAAGCTGGCTGCGAAAGTGATGGCCGGGCGAAAACTGCGTGACCTCGGCTTCACGCGCGAAGTGGTGCCTAAACACTTCTCCGTCAAGGAAGCGGTCTTTCCTTTCCTGCGTTACCAGGGAACAGACATTTCGCTCGGCCCGGAAATGAAATCGACCGGCGAAGTGATGGGGATCGATGACGACCTGGGACTCGCCTTCGCGAAGTCGCAAATGGCAGCGCCGCCGCCGTTGCCAAAAAGCGGCC
>JBJMWV010000426.1:0-11485 GCA_045809985.1 Chthoniobacterales bacterium
ATAGCTGGGCTTCCGAGACGATGATCAAGTCATTCGCGACGCGGCGCTTTGTGCCGGCAAAATTAAATGGCGTGCCGGTTGCGTCTCTTAATTCCTCCGAGATCAAGTGGGGCGGTGAGGCTGCCCGAGATCACCCCTCGTTCGAGAACGGCCTCGGCATCATGGGCTACCGCGATCGCTGAAGAAGCGAAGCAGGTCCAGCCGGAGCGGCGATAGCGCCCGACTCACTCTGTCGGCGGTATCTCGTCTCGAAGCATCGGTCTGACGCGCGGCTGCGAGGCCGGGCGGCACGCCGGATATGACTATGCTACCGTCCGGCTGAGTGTCCTCCCCGATCATCTGTTTCGGACAGCAACCGTGCGGAATCTTCCCGCGCCGCTTTCTCTTCGCGAAGATCGAAACGGCGCGGCGACTGCAAAAGGAGATCGGTGGCGAGATTGTCTTCTTCTTTCACGATAGCGACCACGATCCGCGCGAGACCGTCACCATCCTGTGCGATCTGCACACTGGTGAAGAGCGCCGGCTCAATTTCACCTTCGCGAATCAGCTCCAGAAGCAGTTCTCGCCTCTCTTCGCGAAACGCATCCTGCCGGAATCCAAGCGCAAACTTGCCGCGCAACTGGTGCAATGCGTCGACGCGTCACTCGTCGAACACTTCAACGCAATCGACGCAGAGAACGTCGCAGATTTCTGTCTCGAGATGTATAAGCGGCTCGGGCTGCTCGAGGGCATTCGCGTGATGCGCTCGAGTGGTCGCAGCTTTCGTGAGCAAGCGTGCGAGATCGATGACTACTTCGTCGACGTGCAGCACGAGGGCGAGTTGGTCCGCGCGCGCAAATCCGACGATTGCCTACTGCTGCACAAAGGCGGCGATTCCTACATCCGTTTGCCTAACGAGAGCTACACGAAGGCGCAGATCAGCCCGACGCGCGATACGCGGTTGCGCTGGATGCAGTCGGTCATCCGCTGCACGCACTACGTCGCCGGCGCAGGCGAGTTGCAGTATCTGAACAGGGATGAAGCGCCAGAGGTCGAATTCGTCACGCGCGATTCGATCTCGGAATCTGATCGCGCCTACGTACCTTAGCTGATGCGAATCCTCGCGATCGGCGCGCATCCGGACGACATCGAGTTTGCCTGCGGCGGCATCCTGCTCGTCGAAGCAGAGCGGGGCAATGAGATCACGCTCTGCATTTGCTCGCGCGGCGAATCCGGGACGAACGGAACTCCGGAGGAACGCGAAGCGGAAGCTCGCGACGCGGCTGACTTGTTAGGCGCGAAGATCGACTTTGTTGATTTCGGCGGCGACTCGCATATCGACGCGACGAACAAAAGCGCATTAGAGCTGGCGCGACAGATCCGGTTGCATAAACCCGACGTGCTTCTGAGCTCCGTCACATCTGACGATCAACACCCGGACCATGCGATCGTCGGAAAGCTTGCGCGCGACGCGGCGCGATTTGCGCGTTACGGCGGAATCGAAGAACTACGCGAGTTCGAGCCGCACAGCACAACGCATCACTTCGAGTATGCGGTGACGCCTGGCGCGGAGCCGCGCGATCGCGCGCGCGTGCGCGTCGACATCAGCTCGCATTTCGAGAAGTGGATTGCGTTGATGGAATGTCATCGGACGCAGTTGCGCACGCGGCGCTACATCGAACTTCAGACTGCACGCGCACGTCTCCTTGGCGTCGAAGCGGGTGTCGAATACGCGCAGCCGCTCTTTGCCAATGATGATTTGCTCGTTAGGCATCTGGGTGAACTTCCGGTGTCGGTGCGTCTCTTCTGATGAAGATCGGCATCGTTTGTTATCCGCTCATCGGCGGGAGCGGAATTCTCGCCACCGCGCTCGGGCATGAGCTCGCGCGACGCGGACACATCGTACATTTCTTTAGCTCGTCGAAGCCTGTGCGGCTCGACGTTTCGCAGCCGCGCGTCTTCTTCCATGAAGTCGTAGTCAACGAGTACAGCCTCTTTCGTTATCCGGATTACACGCTGCCGCTCGCGGTGAAGATGGCGCGGGTCGCGCGCGAAGAGCAGCTCGACATCTTTCACGTCCACTATGCGGTGCCGCATGCGACGGCCGCTTTCCTCGCCACCCACATGCTCGCGGCTGAAGAGAGCCGCCCCTACACCGTAACGACGCTGCATGGCACCGACACCACGTTGCTCGGCCAGGACCCGAGCTACCGTGATGCGATTGAGCACGCGCTCCGTGAATCAGATGCGATCACGACTGTTTCTGCTGATTTGCGGAAGGAGACACTCGCAACGTTTGAGCTCTCGGATGGAATCGATGTAATCCCGAACTTCTTCGTTCCAGCAGAAGCGAAGCGCAGCGGCGCAGAGCTGCGAAATGACCTCGGAGTTCCGCATGACGAGTTCCTCGTCTCGCACGCGTCGAACCTGCGCGCACCAAAGCGGATCGACCTTCTGCTGCGCGCTTTCGCTGTCGCGCGCGCTAAGCAAGCGATGCGGCTAATTATTCTCGCCGCCGGACCGTTCACGCCGTACGAACCGCTGCTTGATGAGCTGCATCTGCGCGAGCACGTGATCCTCCGCGACAACGTCATCGATGTGGAGGACTACGTCGCCGCATCAGACCTCGGCCTCTACACGTCAGAGCACGAGAGCTTCGGGCTCAGCATTCTGGAAACACTCTTTCACGCGCGTCCGGTCGTGGCGTTTCGTGTCGGAGGGATTCCGGAAGTGATCAGCGATGGCCGCGACGGCTTCCTGCACAAATTCGGCGACATCGGAGCGATGGCGCAGTCGCTCGTTCAGCTCGCGACAGATCGCGAGCGCGCGCGAGACATGGGCGAAGAAGGCGCGCGGCAAGCACGGGCGAAGTTCACCGCAGATCGCATCGTGCCGATGTACGAAGCGGTCTACACGCGTCTCACGTCTCGTTCTTAGCCACGCCGCGGATGTTCAGGATGGCGAGACCGAACTGCAGCACGATCAGCGCGTAAGCCTTCGCCGGCCAGCCCCAAGCGACCCAGAGCACATTGCTGAAGAGGAAAATCCAGAAGCCCCATTGCCGTTTTTGTTTCGACTGACCGGCCACGAGCCAGGCTGAGATCAGCGATGCGGCCATCGCGGGCCATTGCAGGTGTTGGATCCATCCCATCGGCAAACAATCGTCGCCGGCACGCGCGGCGATTGCATGCTTCGCCACAGCATCCTCGGGCCGTGCGCCGCGCGAATAGACCTTGATGGCGACGACGGATCATTCTTTTCTCAGCACAATCAGCCCGAAGAATCTTTGGGGACTGCTGATGTCGACCTTCAACGAATGGTTGGAGGACAAGGCGCCGCAACTCGGAGCCGCGCTTGCGTATTACACTGTATTTTCGCTCGCACCACTGGTGCTCGTGTTGCTCGCGATCATCGGTGTCATCTTTCGTAAGGATCCCTCCGGCGCCTGGAACAAGATCACGGAGCAGATGAGCTACGTGCTCGATCCGAGTGGCGTGCAGGTGGTGCAAAACATCGCGCAGACCGCCGCGAAACCTTCCGCCAGTATGCTCGCGACCATCATCGGCGTGGCACTCGCGCTTTTCGGCGCAAGCGGCGTCTTCGGACAACTGCAGGACGCGCTCAATACCATCTGGGGAGTGAAGGCGAAGCCGGGCCGCGCGATTTGGGAATTCATCCGCGTGCGGTTTTTATCTTTTGCGATGGTCGCAGGCGTTTGTTTTCTCCTCCTCGTCTCCCTCGCGATTGAAGCGCTGCTCAAGGGGTTCAGCCACTACATCCAGCACGCGCTGCCCGGCGGGCTCGCCATCGCCATCACCGTTTATCTGATATTCGATCTCGCCGTCGTCATCCTGCTCTTCGCGATGATCTTCAGATATCTGCCAGACGTGCAGGTGCGCTGGCGCGACGTCATCGTCGGTTCGGCCATGACGGCGTTGCTCTTTCTCATCGGAAAGTGGGCGCTCGGGCTCTATCTCGGCAGCGGGGCAGCGGGATCGGCTTACGGCGCAGCGAGCTCGTTAGTCACGCTCCTATTGTGGATATACTACTCGTCGCAAATCCTGCTCTTCGGCGCGGAGTTCACGCAGGTCTACGCGAACCGTTTCGGCGCGGGCGGCAAACCGAGCGAGCACGCCGTCTGTGTCGAGCGCACGGAAGAGGAAGTGTCGAAACGCGGCGAACTGCCGCCCGATCGGCGCGGTGCCTAGGCGCCGTTACCGTCGCGCCAGCGACCGTTGCCATCGGCCATCGCGAACTCCGGCAACGCCTGCGCATCGCCGATGTTGTCTCCATCGACGTCGACTCCAATCTCGTTGTCGTGTTGATGCTGTTTCGCGAGCAGCACGTAGAGCGAGGGGACAATGAAGAGCGTGAAGACTGTGCCGATCGTCATCCCGCCGACGAGCACGAGACCGATCGAGTTACGCGCTTTCGCGCCGGCGCCGGTGACGAAGACGAGCGGTAAGTGACCGGCGATCGTGGCGATCGAGGTCATCAAGACGGGACGCAAACGGGTGCGCGCGGCTTGCGCGACCGCCGCGACTTTCTCGAGCCGTTCGTTGATCTGCAGCTTGTTCGCGAACTCGACAATAAGGATGCCGTTTTTCGCGATCAGGCCGACAAGGGTCACAAGACCGACCTGCGAGTAGATGTTGAAGCTGGTCTTGAATGCGTTGGTAAAGAACTTGATGTTCGGGTTCGGCAGCTTCAGGAACATGAAGATGACTGCGCCGAATAACGCGAGCGGGACCGAGCCGAGCAGGATGATGAACGGATCACGGAAGCTGTTAAACTGCGCCGCGAGGACGAGGAAAATCAGAATGACAGCGAGGCTGAAGGCGGGCAGGAATTTGTCGCCTTCAACGCGGAGCTGACGCGACTCGCCGGTGTAATCGATCGAGTAGCCTTTCGGCAGAATGCGGCGCGCTT
Organism: Chthoniobacterales bacterium; assembly: GCA_045809985.1. Lineage (GTDB taxonomy): Bacteria > Verrucomicrobiota > Verrucomicrobiia > Chthoniobacterales > UBA10450 > JACCTI01. Next base: position 4,909 of record JBJMWV010000426.1, read on the forward strand.
CACCTTCGAGAAGTTTGAGCGCCTGATCGAGCGGCAGGCGTGACGCGCCGCTGATCGTGACTGCGTTCAACTGCTGCAGGCGATTGAGCGAACGCGGGACCGTTTTCGTTTCGATGTGCGCGACGGTGCTGAGTGGCACGAGCTTGTCGTCTGGACCGGTGACGTAGATGTCCTTCAGCTGATCCGGATTCAAACGCTCGCCGCGCTTGATTTGCGGGATGACCTTGTAGCTGCGGCCGGCGATGTTGAAGCGGTTAACGAAGTTGCCGCCGAGCATCGCGGACATGTCGGCGCCGATCTGCTGCAGGTTCAATCCGAGCGCGCCGACTTTGTCGTGATCAATCACGAGCTGAGCCTGCGGCTGGTCGATCTTGGTATCGATGATCGGCGGGAAGAAGAACGCGCCGCTCGCCATCGCTTTCGTCTGGATCTGCTTCGCGAATTCGAGCATCCGCTCCGGCTCTTCCGTCGAAAGCAAAACGATTTCGACCGGGAACGTGCCACCACCGGGAAGTGCGGGCGGCATCACCGGAAACATCTGGATTCCAGGAATCGAACCGAGCTTGCCCTGCACCTGCGGGAGTAATTCGAACGCGGTTTCTTTGCGTTGATCCCACGGCTTCAAAACCATGCCGCCGAAACCGCTGGTCGGAAAGGTGAGCTGGAACGTGAACTCGGTTTGCGGGAAACTGTTGAAGACTTTGCCTGCGGCATCAGCCATCGCGGACGTCGCTTCGATCGTCGAGTTCGCCGGCGCGTCGACGATGCCGAAGATGACGCCCTGGTCTTCCGTCGGCGCGAGCTCTTTTGAGGCGAAGCTCGGCATGAGCACGAACATGATGATCGCGATGATCGTCACGCCGATCCACGCCGCGTAAACTGCCGGACGGACGCGCAGCGTTGCATCGAGCCGCCGACCATACCAATCACGCAGGCGATCGAACGTGTGCTCAACCCGGAGCGCGAAGCCTTTCTCCGAAGCTTCCTTCGTCAGGAACTTCGCGCACATCACCGGCGAAAGCGTGAGCGCGACAACGCCGGAAATTGCAACCGCGCCGGCGAGCGTGAAAGCAAATTCGCGGAACAACGTCCCGGTCAATCCGCCTTGGATGCCGATCGGGATGTAGACCGCGGCGAGCGTGATCGTCATCGCGATGATCGGGCCGATGAGCTCGCGTGCGCCTTGCAACGCGGCATTCGTCGGCGCCATCCCGTCGCGAATGTGTCGCTCGATGTTCTCGACGACGACGATGGCGTCGTCGACCACGAGACCGACGGAGAGCACGACCGCGAGGAGCGTGAGCAGGTTCACGGTGAACCCGAACACCTGCATGAGAAACACCGCACCGATCAGAGAAATCGGAATCGCGATAACCGGAATGATCACGGAGCGGACGGAGCCGAGGAAGAGGAAGATGACGAGCACAACAATGCCCAGCGTCTCGATCAGCGTTTTGAAGACATCATGGATCGCGGTGTTGATGTAAGCGGTGCCGTCATAGGCGATGACGCCCTGCATGCCGGTTGGCAGTTCCTTCTGGATCTGCGTCATCTCCGCGCGGACGCGTTTCACCACGTCGATCGAATTTGAGTTCGGGAGAACGAAAATCCCCATGAAGACCGCGCGCTGTCCGCTGAAGCGCACCTCCGCGTTGTAGTCTTCGGCGCCGAGCACGACGTCGGAGATGTCGCCCAGCCTAACGAGCACTCCGTTCTCCTCGCGCACGACGAGGTTCTTGAAATCTTCGACGGTGTGCAGGTCGGTGTTGGCGGTCAGGTCGACCTGAACGAGCGAGCCTTTCGTACGACCGAGCGCGGCGAGGTAGTTGTTGTTCGCCAGTGCTTTTCGCACTGCGGCCGGGCTGACATTCAGCGCCGCCATGCGGTCGGGCTTGAGCCAGATGCGCATCGCAAATGTGCGGCCGCCGAGGACTTCGGCGCGTTGCACGCCTGGGATAGCGGTGAGGCGCGGCTGCACGATGCGGTTTAGATAATCAGTGATCTCGTTCGCCTGCAGCAGGTCCGAGGTGAAGCTCAGATAACACGAGGCAAACTGCGAGTCGGCTGACTCGATGTTGATCACCGGAATCTCCGCTTCCGGCGGCAAGTCGCCGCGAACCTGGTTCACCTTCGAGCTGATCTCGGACAGCGCCTTGTTCGAGTCGTAGTTCAGGCGCAAACGCGCCGTGATTGTGGAAAGACCCTGCGCGCTTTTCGACTGCAGATAATCGATGCCGTCCGCAGCCGCGATAGCGCGCTCCAGGGGCGTGGTGATGAATCCGCGCACGAGGTCGGCGCTCGCGCCGACGTAAACCGTCGTCACCGTGACCGACGCAATGTCGCTGCGCGGATATTGCCGCACGTTCAGCGACGAGATCGCCTGCAGTCCGGCGATGATGATCACCAGACTAACGACCAGTGCGAGCACCGGCCGCCGGATGAAAAGATCTGTGAATGTCTGCACGGTTTAGGTGTCCGCCGGTTTCGGATTCAACTTCGCGTCCGGAGCAAGCTTGTTATCGATCGCGACGCTCATCCCGTTGCGCAGCTTGAAGACGCCCGTGCTCACGACTTCCTGCCCTTCCTCCAAGCCTTCCGTTACCGCGATGAAATCGCCGCGCGCTTCGCCGGTTCGGATGAATTGCTGACGCAGCGCGAGCTCGTCTTTCTTCGTCTGCTCGTTCTGTTTCTTCTCGATGATGTAAACGGAGTTGCCGTAGGGCGCGTACGAGACTGCCGTGGCCGGAATGAACAAAACCGGCTTCTGATCGGGCAGGATCACCTGCACGCGCGCAAACATGCCGGCGCGCAATGCGTGATCCGAATTATCCAGCGTCGCCTGCACGGAAACACTGCGCGTCGCCGGATCGATCGCGGAGTTCACCGCCGTCAGCTTGCCTTCGAACTCGCGATTCTGGATTGCGTCGCTCGTCACCTTCACCGGTAAGCCGACCTGCACCTGCGCAAGGTCCTGCTGCGGGAGCGAGAAGTTCGCGTAAACCTGATCGAGCTGCTGCAGACTAACGAGTTGTGCGCCCACCGGCACCATCTGACCGACGTTCACCGCGCGAATGCCGGCGATGCCGTCGAACGGCGCCATGATCTGCTTCTTCGCGATGAGCGATTTCTCGTTCTCCACCGCCGCCAATTTCTGCGTCAGCTTCGCGGAAGCTGCATCGAGTTCCGCCTGCGAAATCACTTTGCGGTTTGCGAGGTCACGGGCGCGCTCAAAATCTGCTTTCGCGAGCTCGGCTTCCGCCTGGTTCGAACGCAATTGCGCCTCTTCCGCGGCAGCGTCCAGCTTGATCAACATCTCACCCTTCTTCACCGGCGTGCCCGATTCGAATCCGACCTCCGCGACCGTGCCGGCAAGTTCAGCGCTGATCGTCGCGCCTTGCACCGGGGCGATCGACCCGACTGCGTTCAAGATCGGAACCCAATTACCTTTCTCGACCTTCGCGCTTGTCACGACGGTCGGGGGCATCGCAGCCATCATGGCTTTACCGCCTTTGATCATGGCGCCGATTTGGAGTGCCTTTACGAGGCCGATCGGTATTGCAAGCGCGATTGCGATGGCGACACCGCCGCCGATGATTGCGAAGACCAACAGTGCGATCTTGCCTTTAGACTTGGGCTGAGATTGCGGCAGTGATTGAGCAGGGGCGTGCATACGATTCGTTAGGCAAAAACAGGCTCGGCTTGAAACAAGAGGCGCCACAATCTACGCGCTACCTCGAGTTGGCGGATGCGGCGCTCGGCGGCGGTCATCGCCGGCGGTTGCAGGATGTCGCGCATCAACATGCCGCGCGCGACAGCAAAAATCAGTTCGGACATTTGTGCGGGCTCGAGATCACCCGCCGCGCGGTCGCGCTCCGGAGAACGCGCGATTAGGTCGGTCACGCCGTCGATCGCCGAAGTTACGACATCGCTGACCATCTGCGCGACCTGCGGGTTGCGCGCTGCTTCCGCATAAAGATCGACAACAAAAGCGGACTGCAGCTTTGGCGACTCCTCACAGCAATGCGCGGTGAAGAGAATCTCGAGCGATTCGAGCAAAGTCGGAGCCTCGCTGGCCTGCTCGAGCAACGCGCGGATCTGTTCCTTGTGCCGATCGGCCATCGCCGCGATGACCGCTTCCTTGTTCGCGAAGTAGCGGTAGATCAGGCCAACGCTGATACCAGCTTCCGCGCTGATATCGTGCATGCTGGTCTGGTGAAACCCGCGCTTCGCAAAAGAGGCGATGGCCGCCTGCAGAATCTGATCGCGGCGGTCGAGCGGAAGGTCGTTACGGGGTAGGGCCATTTCGGAATTTCTCTGGAGCGGCGGAAGATGAATGAACGTTCATTCATTGTCAAATTCGCCTCTGAAACAGCGACGAACGGAAGGTCGCTGCCGGCACAAAGGCGAGCGTTGCCGCAAAGAGCGCGGCTTGAAACGAGCCGAGGTAAAGAAAAACGCCGATGCCAAGTTGGAGCAACCAGATTCCGGCGAGGGCGAATGGCCGCGACCGGCGATGCCAGACGAGCAACGGAAACCCGATCTCTGCCGCCAGCGTGAAGTAGGACCCCGTTTTGCTAATGAAGATCCAGAGGTGTTCGTTGCCGCCGAGCCGTGCGAAATCGAGGAGCGCGACGTCGCTCATGTGTAGCGCGTTGTAAACCGCGGCGCCGCTGCGCCACGTCGTGCCGAAGAGTTTCGCCACGCCCGAGGCGAGATAGATGATGCAAATGTGAAGTTGAATGAGCCGAAGCACGACATTCGCACCGACGTCCGCTGTTCTCGTTTTCGCAGCACTCGTTAGGCGTGAATCCATCGATAGCGCGGCGCCAGTGGGGGCGAACATCAGATAAAACGTCAACATCGCGACCACCGCATCGAAGCCGAAGTAGATGAGAACCGCGCGCTGGATGTAACTGAGGTGACCGGCCCAGACGATAATCGATGCGGTGCGTGAGAAGAGCCCGATCGTGAAGCAGACCAGCGCGAGCAGAAAGACAATGTGAAGCGTCCAGATCAGCCACGGCTGATCGACGTAGTAGTAGAGCGACTGATCGCCGCTGCGAAGTAACCCCGCGTCCGCGCTCGCCGGATCGAGCGTTGCCGTGCGAAGCTGTCGCATCGCCTCACCCTCGACGATTGCGTCACGTCCGATGAAGTCGAGCAGATCAGGCAGCGTAGTCAGGTGCGTCCAAAGCAGGGTGAGACCCGTGACAATACGGATGACCGCAATGCGAACCGGATCGGCTGGCGTGAACCAGAACCGGTCCCACGCTCGGGCGAGCTTCACCATTCCGTGGTCGGATCCGATGGCGCTGGATCAGCTGCGGCCACAGTAGTACGCACTTTTTCGCGCAGATCCTCGTCGTCTGCATGCGCGACTAGGTCCGGATGCCTAACGACCAGTTCACGTATCGGATCCGGCAATGTCTTGCGATCAGCGATCGCGTGAAGATCTTCGTGCAACATCGTGGAGAGGAAGAGCGACATCGGAATAAGTGGAAACGTGGGCGGCGGATCAGCACTGAGGGTTAACGCACCTTTTGCATCGTAGGTGCCGAGATAGCGCGGCAGGTAAAGCCGAGGATCAGTCGGGGCCCAATAGCTTCTGATTTCCGCGAGCGTGCGAGCACGATGCGCGACGAGATAAAGTTGAATCTCGTCCGGCTGCTCGCCTTCGCGTTTGTTCTCGCGCGCGGCATGCCGCACGAATGAAGCAAAGAGGACGTGCCCGGCTGGCGTCAATTCCACCGCACGCGGGTCTCGCGTGCTCGGGCGCAACGCAGATTCCAGCATGAGCGCGATGCCGAGCCGCCGCTGGTAGCGCAGGTGAAGCGCGAATTCATCCCGCCGCCCAAATTGCTTCCAGCGCACCGTCCCATCGTGCTCCAGAAAGCGGAACCAAGCCTGCGCGTAGGTCGCAATATCCGGGGCGTAGAAGCGGTAATCATTCGTTAGGGCGACGAATTCCAGGTAATGACGCGTGACCCGCTGATAGACCCAGATGGCGGCGCTCGCCGGCTGACCGCGAAAGAAGGGCGGCATCATCACGGCAGTCAGCACCGCGAAAAAGTGCAGGACGATGGCCAGACTAACGAGTCGCCTCATCGCATCCTTCGCTTATCTGTTTCGCTCCGGCACGAGCAAGCGGAAAGGGTTGACACTGCTCTGCCAATCCGGCTTTTCTCGATGAAGCGTCCGCCGATCATGAAGCGAACTTTTCTCATCTGCTTCGCCATTTTGCTCACCCTGCCGCTCGCGCACGGCGGCGAAGTAGAGATCCCCGCGGCCAAAAAGGAGAAGTTCAGCTTCAAGTCGCCCGAACAATACCAGCCACTGCGGGAGCCGTTCACGCCGCCGATGTTCGGCGATCAGTTCCAGTTTGGCTTCAACTTCAACGGCGGTTTCAACTTTAATTTTGGCAGCCAGGGTGGGTTCAATTTCCAGTTCGGCGGCCAGTTCAATCAAGGCGGCTTTAACTTTGGCGGACAATTCAACGGTGGCGGGTTCCAATTCGGCGCCCCGATCGCGCCCTTGCGCGGCGCCTATAAGATCGCGGAGAACGAGAGCCCGCGCCCCA
>JBJMWV010000427.1:0-14530 GCA_045809985.1 Chthoniobacterales bacterium
ATTTGGTAATCAAGCGTCAACTCGAAGATCATCATGATCGCCATGACGGGCGCGTGCGTGGTGCCGGCGAGGAATGCACCCATCCCGACGAGCGCAGAGGCGGCGGGATCGAGCGCCGTGCCAGGAAAGAGTGCGTGAAATCCTGCGCCGAAGAGATAGCCGAGGCTCGCACCGACAACGAGCGTGGGCGTGAAAACACCGCCGACCGCGCCGGAGCCGAAGGTCGCCGCAGTTGCGACAACTTTGAAGACGAGAACGACGGCGAGCATCTGCCAAAGCCACTGCCCATGCAGGATCGCGTTCACTGCGCTGTAGCCGTTGCCGCAGACTTCTGGATGCAATGTCGCGAGCGCGCCGACGATCAAGCCGCCAATCATCATGCGCGCAAAGATCGGCAGCTTGAGTTTGCGAAAGATCGCTTCACTCGCGTTGAGCAGGCGCAGGAAAACGGGTGCCGCAGTGCCCGCGCCGAAGCCTAACAAGAGATAAGGAATGATCTCCCAGCTCGCGTTCAGCTTGAATGGCGGGATGCCGTAAAGCGGATCTCCGCCGATCAAGCCGCGCGTCGTCAGCGTGGCGATGACCGAGGCGAAGACGAGCGGGCCGAAGATGTCCATTGCGAGCGAGCCGAGCACGATCTCGGCGACGAAAAGCGCGCCCGCGATCGGGGCGTTGTAAGCCGACGCAATGCCGGCCGCCGCGCCACAGCCAACGAGCAAACGCAGCCGCAGCGCGGACCATTTCTGGATGCGCCCGAGCAACGAAGCGACGAGCGACGACAACTGCACGAGCGGACCTTCCCGCCCAATCGATCCGCCCGACGCGATCGTAAACATGGCCGAGGCGCACTTGACCAGGCTCAGGCGCGCTGAGATGCGACCGTTCCCGAGCACGATCGCTTCCATGTAATCGGTGGTGGCGACCTTCGGGTTGAAGCGGCGGCCAAGCGTAATGATCAGTCCCGCAATCAGCGCACCGGCGGCTGGTGTGAGGAGGCGTTGCCAGAGCGGCAGATGAGAGAACGTCTCGACCATCCGCAACGTCCTTTCGCCGGTCAGCGTCATGTGCGCGAAGGCGGTCAGATACCGAAACCCGATCGACGACAGCGCGCCGGCGAAGCCGATCACGCCCGCCCAAAAGAGCGTGACCTGAAATTCGTCCGGATGGAAAACATCCGTCAGCCAGACCCAAACCTTGAGCCCACGAAGAAGAAGCGGACGCAACCCCGTTCCCGCCTGCTTCTCCGCAACATCTTGCACCCAATCACGTGAGCGGCTCGTGTTTGTCGCGTCAAACCGCGTCGCGCGCCGATGTCTTTTCGCGTGCGCCCGTTCCGCCAGCGCGTTAAGAACATTCGATGGCTCGCAAGACTCGCAGCAACGGCGCCACGCTCACGCTTCGCCCGGAGAAATTGCTTAATGCTGACGGCCGGGTCGCGCTTCCGCCTAACGAGAGGAAGCTGAACTTCGGCGATCGCTGGAGTTATGCGCCCGCGCCCGAAGCGAACAATTACATCCAGCTGCGGAAGCGCTACCAGCACTTCATCAACGGGAAGTTTGTCGCGCCGCATTCCGGAAAACATTTTCCGTCGATCAATCCCGCGACCGAGGAGCAGCTCGCGGAAATCGCGGAGGGCGATGCGTATGATGTTGATCTCGCGGTCAAGGCCGCGCGCGCTGCTTACAAGAATGTCTGGAGCAAACTGCCGGGGCGCGAGCGCGGGAAGTATCTCTATCGCATCGCGCGGCTGGTGCAGGAGAAGGCACGCGAGCTGGCGATCATCGAATCGATGGACGGCGGCAAGACGATCAAGGAATCACGCGATGTCGATCTGCCGCTCGTCGCCGCGCACTTCTTCTACTACGCCGGTTGGGCGGATAAATTGCAGTATGCATTTCCCGCGCGGACGCCGCGTTCGTTAGGCGTCGCGGGGCAGATCATCCCGTGGAATTTCCCGCTCCTGATGGCGGCGTGGAAACTCGCCCCCGCACTCGCCTGCGGAAACACCTGCGTCCTCAAACCGGCCGAGACGACGAGCATCACGGCGATGCATCTCGCGGAGATTTTTCAGGAAGCAGAATTGCCGGACGGTGTGGTCAACATCGTGACCGGCGCGCGCGCGACCGGCCAGGCGCTGGTCGACCACGACGACGTGAACAAGCTCGCCTTCACCGGCTCAACCGCGGTCGGCAAGATGCTGACCCAAGCTGTCGCAGGGACGAAGAAGAAGCTCACGCTCGAGCTCGGCGGCAAGGCGGCGAACATCGTTTTCGAAGACGCGCCCATCGATCAGGCGGTCGAAGGAATCATCGGCGGCATCTATTTCAATCAAGGCCACGTCTGCTGTGCCGGCTCGCGCTTGCTCGTGCAGGAAGGCGTCTTTCCGACAGTGATCCGCAAGCTGCGCGATCGCATCGCGACATTGCGCGTGGGCAATCCGCTCGACAAGAACACCGACATCGGCGCGATCAATTCGCGCATGCAGCTCGATAAGATTCATGAGCTGGTCGATAGCGGATTGCAGCAAGGCGCGGAGCTCGTGCAATCAAGCTGCCGCTTGCCGAGCAAAGGCTATTGGTATCCGCCGAGTTTCTTCACCGGTGTGACCGCGTCGCATCGGATCGCGCAGGAAGAAATCTTCGGCCCCGTCTTGAGCGTGATGACCTTCCGCACGCCGGAAGAAGCGATCGAGCGGGCGAACAACACGATGTACGGCCTGAGCGCCGGCATCTGGACGGACAAGGGGAGCAAGATTTTCAAGATGGCGAACAAGCTGCGCGCCGGCGTAATTTGGGCGAACACGTTCAACAAGTTTGACCCGACGAGCCCGTTCGGGGGCTACAAGGAAAGCGGCTTCGGTCGCGAAGGCGGGTTACACGGCCTGATGCCGTATCTCTCGTTAGACTGAGTCCGACTTCGCGTCGAAGTAGAGGACAACGAACGCGATTCCGAGCAGCGGCCGCAAAGCGGCGTGCACCAAGCTGCTAACCACATTTGTCGCGGTCGTCAGACGATCGGGCGTGGGCGCGTTCAATAGTTGCTGCATGAGCGCGATGCCTTCTTCCAAGGTCTTAATGCCGTGCAGCCTAACGAGTGTAAACGGCGTCTCAACCGCGACACTGACCGCCACTAAAACAACCAGCCAAATCGAGGCGATGATCGCGCCTCGCCAGAGCGGCCGCTGATGCCACGGCTCATTGTTCCGACCGCGCGCGAGATCTTTGCTTTCGCGCAACGACTCAGCGGCATCGAGTCCCGCGATTGTGCACGACTGCTGCCAGAACATGAAGTTCACAAAAAGCCGTCCCGCCATGTAGACCTGAAACGTGAGTGCGAGCAGCGCGATGAGGAACGACAGGATCGAAGGACTCGCGATGACGCTGAGAATCAACATCAGCGGCAGCAGTGTCCAAAAAATGAAGCTCCCGTAAACGACGAGGCAGAGTCGCGCGATCCGCGGCCAAATGCTGGTTGTCTGTCGCAAAGCTTCTCGCAAACTCGGTTTCCTACCGGCAGCGATTTCGACAGTCGTGAACTGCAGCGCGCCGACAAAGATCGGCCAGCAGACGAGAAGCATCGCGAGGCTGCTGACGCCAATTGCACCGGCGATGATCGTGGTTGTGCTGAACGGCTGGCCTCCTTGAAAATTCGTGAACCCGAAGCTGATCTGCATCGCGAGCGACGGAATCGCGACGAAGAGCGCGAGCAGGAAAAATTGCAGGAAGCCGCGCGCCCAGATCCGCACGCTGTCACTGATGATTTCGCTGAAGCTGCGTCGCCGAAAGAGGCCTTGCTGTTGACGAGGCAGAGGCGGCGGCTCAACGCCGAAGAGTTCTGGATATTGCGCGGCCGGCAGCCACGCATCCGTCCCGCTCTGACGGACTTCATTCGCAGGAATCAGCCGTCCTTCGGCTTTCCACTCCTGCAAGGTATCTAGGTCAACGGGTCCGTAATCCTTGTCTTGAACTCGGACGAACCACTCCTCTGGCATTTGCCAACTACTACCCGCGTGGCGCGGTTTGCACAAAGCTTCGTCACGCGATGATCAATTGCGGAAGCAGAGATTGATTCCGCTAGGACAATCCCCCATCCTCGCCACTGAGAGGCACCGAGTGGAGCAGATTTTTATCTCCTACCGTCGTGGGCCGACTGGCTATGTCGCGACGCTGCTGGCCGAGGAATTGAGGGACCGCTTCGGCGCGAAGTCCGTTTTTATGGACGTCGATACGATCCCGTACGGAGTGGATTTTCGCGATCACATTCATGCAGCCGTTTCCGAATGTCAGGTCTTGTTGGTTCTAATCGGAGACGATTGGCTCACCAGCAAACGCCCCGACGGCCAGCGGCGACTGGACGCTTCGGATGACTTCGTGCGTGTCGAGATCGAAGCGGCTTTGCAGCGCAGCATTCCGGTCGTTCCGATTTTGACCGATGCGGCAACGATGCCGGGGCAAACGGAGCTTCCGCCTTCGCTTCGGCCTCTCGCATTCCGCAATGCCGCAGAGCTCAGGTCTGGCAGCAATCTTAAAGCGCAGATGCAAGGCCTTCTCGGTCAGTTGTCACTCATCTCAAACGACGCGCCGACGAATGATGCACTGACTGCGCGTGGATCTACCCTGCGAGCCGCTCCACGCTTAAGCCGGCGATATCTCGGCCTCGCCGCAATATGTGCCCTGGCTGCGGCAGCGGCACTTTGCTGGTTTGTCGTCAGGCGGGAAAATAGCCGTTCATCGCGTGGGGCGACCATTCACGAAGTGGTTTTGCAAACACCGGACGCGGCGGGAATCACGCTCTACAGACATCCCGATCCACATTCTGAAAGTTGTGGAGCGTTACGACGCGGATCAAGCGTGTTGATCCTCGAAACCTTCCGTCATCAGAATGGGGAAATCTGGAACAAGGTTTCTCTGAATCCGGGATGGATCGCGGCGCGAAATTTGGCGGAACCGGATTATGCGATGCTGCGTCCTACCACCACGACCACCTTGCAAATCGGACAACCGGCGGTGATCGCGTACACTGGATCCGACGGTCTGAATCTTCGTGAATCACCCAACCTGCAAAGCAGAGTGATCGCGTATCTTTTGGTAAATACGGCCGTCACGATCACCAATGATAAACTGGTTACCAATGAGCACGAGTGGTGGGGAGTTGAGATCCCGCCATCTTATATCCGCGGCGAGGTCGCTTCGCCGTAAGACAATTCGACAAGCCCTCCGGCTTTCAGGCTAGATTGCTCAGGTGAAGCTCCTCCTGATCGACGGACATTACTACGTCTATCGCTCGTTCTTCGCGCTGCCGGCGTTGAACAACTCGAAGGGTGAACCGACGAACGCGATTCTTGGGTTCGCCAAGACGGTGCGCCGGATGTTGAAGGATTTGCAGCCGGAGATGGGCGCAGTCTTCTGGGATGAAGGCCTGCCGCAGAAACGTGTCGAATTGCAGCCGGCCTACAAGGAAACGCGGAAGGAAATGCCGCTCCCCATGGTGCCGCAACTGCAGTTCATCCGGAACGAGCTGACCGGGCTGATGGGGTTCAAGAACATCTCACTGCCAAACACCGAGGCGGACGATCTGATGGGCTGCTACGCGATAGCGGCGCGCAAGCTCGGGCACGAAGTCATCCTGGCGACGAACGACAAGGACCTGTTCCAACTGGTGAACGACAAGGTGAAGGTCTACACGACGGCGAAAGCGGATCTCGCCACGCCGAAGGACACCTACGCGCTACTCGGCGAAACGGAGGTGATCGCGAAATGGGATGTGCCGCCGAAGCTGATCGGCGACGTTCTCGCGATCGCGGGCGATTCGATCGACAACATCCCGGGCGCAGGTGTCGGCCGGAAAGCGGCGGCGGCGCTCTTGAAGGAGCACGGCGGGCTCGAGTCGCTCCTGAACAATCTAGAGAAGGTGAAGAGCGTACGGACACGCGAGAAGCTGATCGCCGCGCGCGAGCAGATTCTCCAGAACCGCAAGATGGTCGAGCTCGATTGCGACACCGAACTGCCGGTGCCCGTCGAAGAGCTGCGGATCAAGCCGGATTACCCCAACCTGATCGCATCGATCGAGCGCGCCGAGTTGAAATCCGTGCTCCAGGAAGTGCGCGACGAAGCTGCCAAAGCGGGTGTCATGCAGCAGTCCGAATTGTTGCTTTAGGTCGTTAAGCAAACGCTTCGACTTTCCCCGCAAAATTGTTGAACGCCGCGCCCGACCCGCTGTCCAATCATACAGGTTAAGGCGATTCGGGCGGCGGCACGTTTCTCGTATTTGGTTGTTTCTCCTACGTGCGCTGCCCGGATCTTTTTTTGTACCGCAACCTCGGCCCTGGAAATCGAGGATTGTCACTTCCGCACTCCTTTGTTGAGGTGCGACGCACCTCCCCATGGCAACCCTTTTTGGCATCCGCGGTTACGTCGTTGATGCGCCGGAATTCGGCGTGCTGCGCAGCCGGCGCGATGGAGCGGTTATCGTTGAGAACGGACGCATCGCCGCGGTCGGCGATTACGACGAGCTGAGGCGAGCTCCGCGCGCCGCGAAGTTGGAATGGATCGACCACGGGCAGGTCGCGATTTTTCCGGGGCTGATCGATTGCCACACGCACCTGCCCCAGTATCCCGCCGTCGCCCGCGGACAGGACGCGCTCCTGCCGTGGCTCCGCGAAAACATCTTCCCAATTGAGCGTGAGTTCACGGGTCCAAAAGCGCGCGATGAAGCCCCGCGTTTTTTCCAGGAACTGGCGCGCCACGGAACGACTACCGCGATGGTCTATTCGGCGATCTACGAGGACAGTTGCGAAGTCGGCTTCGAAGCAGCGGAACGTAGCGGACTTCGCGTCATTCTCGGCAAAATGATGATGGATCTCGGCTCGTACGGGACCCTGCAGCCGAAGAAGATCCTCTCCGTTTCGCTGCTCGAGAGCGAACGGCTTTGCCGGAAGTGGCACGGCGCTGCGCAGGGCCGGCTCGAGTACGCCTTCAGCCCGCGCTTCGCGGTCACGTGTTCGGAAAAGCTGATGCGCAGCGCGGCGGAACTGGCTGTGCAATGCGGTGCCTACATCCAGACGCACCTCGCCGAAAATCGGGAGGAGATCGAGAAGGTGCACAACCTCTATATGTCGGCGCGCGACTACACCGACGTCTATGAGCAGGCTGGTATGCTCACGCCGCGGACGGTGCTCGGCCATTGCATTCATCTCAAACCGCGCGAGATCGAGGCTATCGCGGCCGCGCGTTCAGCCATCGCGCACTGTCCAACCTCGAATCTCTATCTCGGCAGTGGCGCGATGAAACTGGATCGTCTCCGCGCTGCCGGCATTCCAATCGGCCTCGGGTCGGACGTGGCCGCCGGACCCGAACTGAACATGTGGCAGGTCATGCGTGCGGCCGTTGAAATCCAGAAACTGCGCTCGTTTTATGAGACGGATGTCGCACCTCTGCGCGTCGGGGAAGCGTTCCATCTCGCGACCGCCGGAGGTGCGCGCGCGCTCGGCAAGTCCGAGACGATTGGAACGCTCGATGTTGGTAAGGAAGCCGATCTGCTCGTGGTCGATCTTGCCGCCCTTCATCCGTATGGACGAGATCGACTACGACTGAACGAGATGTCGAAGGAAGACGTGATCGCCTTGTGCGTCTATCGTGGCGGGCCGCACGCGACGCGTGAAACCTACGTGCGCGGCCGCTGTGTTTATCGCGCGAGTACTGCCCCTGCCTAACGAATGAAAACCTCAGACCCGATCGCCCTTGCGCTCGCCGAAGATGTCGGCGCCGGCGACGTCACATCGGAATATTTCGTCGCAGCCGGCGCGCAGGCCTTCGCTCGAATCGTGCCGCGGGAGCGCGCGGTCATCGCAGGCGTCGAGACCGCGATGGAAGTCTTCCGCCGGGTTGATCCGAAGCTGCACGTGAATGCACTTCTGCCGGACGGCTCACAAGTAACTGGCGGCGAAAGCATCCTCGAAGTGCGCGGCGCGGCGCGCTCAATCCTGACCGCAGAGCGCGTGGCGCTGAATTTCCTTCAGCGCCTGAGCGGCATCGCAACGCTGACGCGGCAGTTCGTCGACGGCGTCGGCAAAGCGAAGGCGCAGATCCTCGATACTCGCAAAACCACGCCGGGACTGCGCGCGCTGGAAAAGGCGGCTGTCGTCGCCGGCGGCGGCGCGAATCACCGCTTCGGCCTCTACGACATGGTCCTCGTGAAGGACAATCACCTGATGGCGACAAGCGGCTTTTCCAGTCTGGCCGCTGCGATTCAACGCGTGCGCAGCGAGCGACCTGATGTTCGCGTTGAGATCGAAGCGGACCGACTCGAGCAGGTGCGCACATTCCTCGAGATCGATGGAATCGACGTCATCCTGCTCGACAACATGCCGCCTAGCGAAATGCGCGAAGCTGTCGCGCTAGGGAAAAAGAAGGAGGTGAAGTTCGAGGCCAGCGGCGGCGTGAATGTGAAGAACATTCGGCAGATCGCGGCGAGCGGCGTGGACTACATCTCCGTCGGCGCGCTTACCCACTCCGCACGCGCGATCGATCTCTCGCTCGAGCTGACGCATGTCGCCGGCTGAGCCGCGCCTCGACGCGGATCAACTCCGCATCGCGCTCGGCGATTCCTTGATCGGACGCGAGATCCTCGTGCTCGATGAGACCACTTCAACGAACGACTTGGTCTTCGGCCTCACTACGGCCGCAACGCGGGAAGGCCTCGTCGTCTTTGCTGAACGGCAAACAGCCGGCCGCGGGCAACACGGGCGGCAATGGGAATCTGCCGCGGGGAAGGGACTCTGGTTTTCGATCCTGCTTCGGCCGAAGATCACGCCTAACGAGTCACCTCGCCTGACAAGCTGGGCTGCAGAAACGATCGCGACCAACCTCTCGTTAGACGCAACCGTAAAGCCACCGAACGACATCTACATCGCCAACCGCAAAGTCGCGGGTATTCTGCTCGAAATGCGCGCGATGACTGGCGAGCATGTAGGGATTCTCGGCATCGGCGTGAATGTGAATCACGCGCCGGAAGACTTCCCGCCGGAATTGCGCGAGCGCGCCGGTTCGCTTGCGACGACTCTAGGCCACTATGTCGACCGGCAGAAGCTTGCTGCGACGCTCCTGCGCGCGCTTGATTCGAGCTACCGCGAAACGTTCGCGTCGTAGCCTTGCAGCGCGCGCAACTTCTCGCGCGCACGGCCGGAATCGACCTGCTCAGCCGCGAGCGCGATTCCGTCTTTGATGTCGTGCACTAATCCCGCGACGACGAACCCGCCCGCAGCGTTGACGAGCGCGAGATCGCGCTTCGCGCCTTGCACTTCGCCGCTCAAAATGCCGGTGAGCGTCTTCGCATTTTCCGCGACGTCGCCACCGCGCAATTCCGCGAGCGTGCTCTGCTTCACACCTAGCCAGCGGACGTCGATCACGGCGGAGGTGACACGTCCGTCGTTCAGCTCGGCGAGCGTGGTGATGTTGCCCGTAGAAATGTCATCCATCCCCTGACCTGCTTCTGCATGTCCGTGCACCACCCACGCCCTTTGCCGATGGAGCTGACGCAGAACCTCCGCCAGCACACTCGTTAGGCGCGGCGAGTAGACGCCGATGAGTTGTCGCGGTGGACGCGCCGGGTTCAGAAGCGGTCCGAGTAAATTGAAGACTGTCCGCTTGCGCGCCTGCGCGAGCTGCGCGCGCAACTCGGCGAGCGCGCGAAACGCCGGGTGATAGTAGCGCGCGAAGAGAAACCCGAGTCCGAGCCGCTGCACGCATTCCTTTAATGCGGGCGGCTCCCATTCGAGACGAATCCCGAGCGCCTCGAGCACATCTGCGCTCCCGCACATCGAAGTCACGCTGCGGTTGCCATGCTTAACAACGCACGCGCCGCCGGCTGCGAGGATGAACATGATCGTGGTCGAGACATTGAAGCATTCGAGTCCCGAACCGCCGGTGCCGCAGACGTCGATCATCGGACCGGGCAAATCCTCTTGCCTAACGAGTGGATCGACCGCGCGATCGATTAGTTGCTCGACGAATCCAGCGATCTCCTCTGCGCTCTCGCCTTTCTCGTGCAGCGCGATCAGGAACGCAGCCTTCGTTTCCGCGTTCGTCGTGTCGGAGAGTAATTGCGTGACGGCGCGCTGAATCTCGTTCCGGTTCAGGTCGATTCCCGCGCGCAGCTTTTCCGTCAGCGTGTTCACTGGCCTAACGAGTAGTTGTGCTTCAAGCCGGCTGCCCGCTCATCTGTGCGAGCCACTCGCGATAAACAAGCGGCGAAATCTCCGAGGGCTTGATCTCGCTTCGGCCGCCCCAAAACACATTGGTGTACGAAACCGGAATGCCGCAGGCCGCGAGATGCTGATCGATCGCGCGTTTGTGTTCCAGGAGCAGATCTTTGTCCGTCCCGTGCGCGACCGCCATGATGTTGACGTTCTTGAATTCCGGTCCGGCCTCACGCCAATAGCAATGAGTCAGGATGTGATGCCGACCAACTTCGCCGCCAGCTTCGAGCTCGCGCCCCGCGGGCACGGCCCAGTGAAAAAGCGCATTGAAGCGCGTCACGCGTACGCCGCCGCTCGACGGCTTCACGTGCTCCAGAAAAGTCGAGAAGCGCCCGATGACTTTCCGCGTGTTGAGCGACTCCGCGATTGCGCAGAATTCGTCGTACGACACGCTAGCTTCTTCCGCGCGCGCGCACCACGGCGACGGCTGAATCTCGTCGGGCGTGAACTCGCGCTTCAACGCGAGCAACACTTCCCATTCACGATCGCTCAACTCCGCCGCATGCACCGCGGCCATAGTCGCCGGATGATCCGCTTTGCTGCCAGGCGCGACCGTTTTGCGGCGAACGTGACCGACGCCGAGCGTGAAGATGCCTTTCGCCGGCATCAGCCGGAAGTGATCCGCGCCAACTACTTCAGCGAGGATCTCGCCGTGACGCTGCAGCGAAAAGCCATGCGGCACTTTCACCGTTGTCCAAAGTTTGTAGTCGGAACCAGCGGTGACGGCATCGGTGGAACGCAGCACGACATGGCCTGAAAACGGATCTTCGCGGAACATGTATTCGAAGGCGGGCTCGAGTTTCTCCGGCGCCACTTTCCAGGCGACGAGCGCGCCATCGGCGAGATTTGTCGCGAGCAATGTCTGGCGCACGCGGCGCACTGTGCCCGCACGCAGCATCGCGGCGATTCGCCTCATCACCGTCTCGACATCAACACCTGATCGCCGCGCGATCTCTTCGAACGGCTCACGCACGAAGCCGTCGATTTTGTCCTCCGAAATCGCGAGGATCTTCTCGTTCGTCGGGTCGTTGTGTTCGACGGGAAGCATGCGCCTTCTACTAAGACTGCGGCTGACGCGCTTGTCGAGTAACGCGGCTCAACTCGCACCCGCGTAGGTCAGCACAGCGAAGTAATGACAGCTCGTTCCGCCGAGGACGAAAAGATGCCAGATGAAATGGCAGTAGCGCTTGTGATCGTTGATGAAAAAGACCACGCCCGCGGTGTAGACCACACCGCCAGCAAAGATCCAGACGAGCGTGACGAGCGGCACCGCCATCGCGAGCGGACGAATGATCAGGAGGCACAACCAACCCATTCCAAGATACAACCCAACCGCGAAACGCGGCCGATGCGCGACGCCTTTGACCGTCTTCATCAGCACGCCGAGAAGCGCCAAAGTCCAGGCAAGAACCAGAACAAGCGAGCCGATGATTCCGCGGAGCGGTCCGAGGGCGAACGGCGTGTACGTTCCGGCAATCAGAAAAAAGATCGCGGAGTGATCGATCACCTGCAGCGCGGCTTTCATGCGCGTGCGCGGCCAGACGTGATAAACCGCCGACCCCAGATAAAGCAGAAGCATCGTCGCGGCGAAGATTGCGGTGCCGACGACGAACGAGATGCTGCCTCGCTCCCATGCCGCTTCGAGCAGGATCGGGGTGCCGATTGCAGCCGCGAGCAGACCTACGCCATGACTCGCGCCATTCGCGATCTCCTCCCCGAGCGATTGTCTCCAACGCGTCTGCGGATGTGTTCCATCCGTGACGTTCATGAAGGCGCACAACCTAGCCGCGCGCGTGAAAATCGGAAATAAAATTTCGCCCGCTGCAGCTCGGAACCGCGCGTATTAGTCGCCGAGATGGGCGACGCGGTTGCAACTCTGAAGCTGATTCTGTTCGACGGCGCGGGAACGCTGTTTCATTTGCCGCGCGGCGTCGGCTACCACTACGCGCTTGTCGGGCAGCGCGTCGGGCTTTCGCTAGATGCGCAAGCGTTTGATGAAGCTTTCGCGCAGGCCTGGAATGCGATGCCCGCGCGAGCCACAACCGGCGAACCGCGCGAAGACGACGACAAAGGCTGGTGGCGCGAACTGGTCGAGCGCGTCTTCGATCGCGTCGCACCACAAACGAAGGATCTCGATCGCGACAACTTCTTCGAAGTCGCGTACGAACACTTCGCGGAAGCGTACGTGTGGGAGCTTTATCCCGAAGCGCTCGATGTGCTGAAGGCGCTGCACGACCGCTACAAGCTCATGGTCGTTTCAAACTTCGACGGGCGGCTGCGCGTGGTGCTCGAGCAACTCGGCGTCTCGAAGTTCTTTTCCGCGGTCGTGATCTCAAGCGAAGTCGGCGCAGACAAACCCGACCCGCTCATCTTTCAGCGCGCGGTCCAACTCGGTGCCGCTTCGCCTAACGAGTCATTGCACGTCGGCGATGATCCAGTGAAAGACTGGCAAGGCGCACGCGCCGCCGGGCTGCACGTTTTTGAATTGCGGCGACCGGAAGTGACGCTGCGCGACGTTCTCGTTGCTTGCGACCGAACCTGAACTGGAATAGATCGGAGGCTCTCTCCGGGTTGGTAGCTCAATGGTAGAGCAGCGCCCTTTTAAGGCGTTGGTTGTGGGTTCGAGTCCCACCCAACCCACCTGATTTTTTTCCAGCGAGCGTCAGCGAAGTTATCGCCTAACGCTTCGAGCGCTTCTTCGAACTCGAGCTGCGTTTCTTGCTGCTCTTCTTCGAGGACGAGCTCGATTTCTTTTTGCTCCCGCTACTCTTCTTGCGGCTCTTGCTCTTCGACGACTTCGTCTCGCCGGCTTTTGCGCGCTGCTTGTTCACGATCCGCGAGGCGACTTCCTCCTCGCGGCCTTTGTAGCGCCCTTCTTCTTTAAACTCGTGCTTCAGTTCTTTGTATTCACGTTCCCGTTTTGGACTAGCTCCTCTTGGCATATATCATTGCTTCGTTCGTCTTGAGCTTTCCGGTTCCTTCTTCCACTCACACCCGCGCATGAGCCGACGAAGGAAATCCCAATCGCGCATCGAAGATTACGCGTTCCTGAGCGACACGCAGACTGGAGCACTCGTTAGTCGCGAGGGTTCGATCGACTGGCTTTGCTTCCCGCGTTTCGACTCCGCGTCGTGTTTTGCCGCGCTGCTCGGTGATGCGAGTAACGGCCGGTGGCTGCTGCAGCCAAAGGCGAAGATCCACAAGATCGAGCGTCGCTATCGTGGCGATACGCTCATTCTCGAAACGGAATTCCAGACGCATAGTGGACTCGTTAGGCTGATCGACTTCATGCCGCCGCGCGGCACCAATCCGGACATCGTCCGCATTGTCGAAGGCGTGCGGGGTCGGGTGCGCATGCAGATGGAGATGACGATCCGGTTCGATTACGGGCAGGTCGTGCCTTGGGTGCGGAAGGCGCACGGCGGACTGGAGGCAATCGGCGGACCCGATGCGCTGATTCTGCACGCGGCGGTGAAGACGCGGGGCAAGGATCTGACGACGGTCGCGGAGTTCACCGTCAGCAAAGGGGAGCGCGTTCCGTTTGTCCTCACGTGGTTCGAATCGCACGAAGCGCCACCGCGTGAAATCCATCCGGAGCACGCCTTGCGCGAAACCGAAAGCTACTGGCGCGATTGGACGAAGCGCTGCGACGAAACGGGTGAATGGCGCGAGCCGATGATGCGATCGCTGATCACGTTGAAGGGGCTGACGTATGCGCCGACCGGCGGGATCGTGGCTGCGCTCACAACTTCATTGCCGGAGGAAATCGGCGGCGTGCGCAATTGGGATTACCGTTTCTGCTGGGTTCGCGATGCGACGTTCACGCTCTACGCGCTCCTGAACGCGGGCTTCGACGCCGAGGCGCTCGCGTGGCGAGACTGGCTCCTGCGCGCTGTCGCGGGTGAGGCCTCGAAGCTCCAGATCATGTACGGCGTGGCCGGCGAGCGCCGCCTGTCGGAGTACGAGCTCGACTGGCTGCCGGGCTACGCCGGCTCGGCGCCGGTCCGGGTCGGAAACGCGGCGTCGGAGCAGCTGCAGCTGGACGTCTACGGCGAGGTGCTGGATGCGCTGTGCCAGGCACGGCGATCGGGCCTTCGCGCCGACTTCGACGCCTGGTCGCTCCAGCGCAAGCTCGTCGAGTTCCTCGAGTCGTCGTGGCAGGACCCGGACGCGGGGATCTGGGAGGTGCGCGGGCCGTACCGCCACTTCACGCACTCGAAAGTGCTCGCCTGGGTTGCGTTCGATCGCGCGATCGAGCTCGTCGAGCGGTTCGAC
>JBJMWV010000428.1:0-3572 GCA_045809985.1 Chthoniobacterales bacterium
CTCGAAAATCCGGACCGCATCTCCAAGGCGGTCCTCGCGAAGGGCCTCGATAGCAACACCGCGTTCGAGATCCTCTCGATCGACATCGCAGACGTCGACGTGGGCGACAACATCGGCGCCAAGCTGCAGAGCGAACAGGCCGACGCGGATAAGCGAATTGCGCAGGCGAAAGCGGAAGTGCGTCGTGCCGCCGCCGTCGCAGTCGAACAGGAGATGCGCGCCAAGACGCAGGAGATGCGCGCGAAGGTTGTCGAGGCGGAGTCGCTCGTCCCGCAGGCAATGGCCGACGCCTTTCGCAACGGCAATCTCGGCATCATGGACTACGTCCGGATGAAAAACGTGCAGGCGGATACCTCGATGCGTGAATCAATCGCCGGCGGGGAAAAGAAACCGACTGCGTAACTCGACGACTCGTTAGGCGTGGAACAGATCCTCTTTGCCGCCCTCGTTCTCGTCGTCGGTTTGCTCCGCGTTATCATGAACGTCGCGGAGAAGAAGCGGAACGCGGAGGCGGCAAAACGCGCCGCGCCCCAGCCGCAGCTACCGAACGCACCGGTGCAGCGCGCGCCCGCGGACTCAGAGGAAGAACGCATCCGCCGATTCATGGAAGCGCTGGGTGTCCCGGCAAACGTCCCGCCCGCGAAAGCTCCCCGTCGAGTCGTAACGCCAAAGGCAACAACGCCGACGCGCCCCAAGATCATGCCGATCGATCCCTTCCCGGCACCGCGCGTGAATCTTCCACCGCCACTACCACCGGTTATCGTCGAAGAGCCCGCGCCTGCTCCCGTCATCGCACCGCCGGCCCAGCCGGCAATCAAAACGGCAACTGCGGCGACAACCGTTCCGACCTTTGAAGTTGCGGACATCGAGTGGGGTCGCGAAGAGTCAGCGCACCAAACTGCGGCGGCGAGTCTCGTTAGGCAGGATGTCGTGGCGCCGGATCAAAGCTGGGCGGCGCGACTCGCCACGCCAGAGCGCCTCCGTGACGCGGTCATCATTCGCGAAATCTTTGGCGCTCCCCGCGGCCTGCAGCCGTTCGAGCAGGAGACCGTCGCCTTAGCGAATCGTTAGAGCGATCGAATCGAGATCTCGACTTCGGCACGCCGGCCACTCTCCGCATCGATCAGGGACAGTCGGTGTTCACCGTCGGCGCCGCTGGCAAACTGCGCGTTGCCGTCGTTCACTACGCGAAGCGAATCACTTTCCCAGCGAAGTTGCTTCCCGCCCGCCGCCACGAGCGGAATGCGGCGGCTCGACTGAATGTCCGGATCGATCAAGTACGTGCTGCCGGCAAGTGGCGAGACGATCCGCAGATCCGACGTTGCCGATGCGAGCACCGCGGCGTCGCGCACGCAGTTCTCCGCGCTGGCAAACCATTCGGAGTACTCGTTAGGCAACTTCGCTTTGCCATCAGCGCTGTAGTCATCGGGCGATTCGCCCGCGGGCAAACTATCCGGCAGAAACTTCTCAATCACTCCGCGCGAATCAGTTTCGCCTAACAAGTGGCCGGTCAGCAGATGAATCTTGCGGGTCACGATGTTCGCCGGCTGCGGATACCAGCGTGTCCCCCGCTCCGCGTGCAGATGTTCGAAGATGCCGTGCAGGATCGGACCCGCGCCAGTCACGCCGGAGATCTCGCGCATCGGCGAGCCGTCGAAGTTGCCGACCCACACGCCAACGGTGAACTCCGGCGTAAAGCCGATCGTCCAGTTGTCGCGAAAATCCGTGCTCGTCCCGGTTTTACAGGCGACGGGAAAATCGAAGCGCAGCGCGTTGTTGATCCCGAAAGCGAGTGTACGCGCGGAGTTGTCGCTCATGATGTCGGCGATCTGCCACACGAATTCCGGCCGCGAGTAGCGACGACTCGCTGTCGATGCATCCGCGAGCACGCGCCACGGCCGCCATTGGCCGAGGCGCGCGAGGCTCGCATAGGCATTCGTTAACTCGAGGAGACGCGCCTCGCAGTTACCGAGCGTGAGGCCGAGCCCGTAGACATCAGCCGTGTGCTCGAGTGTCGTTAGGCCGACCGTTTGCAGCCGTTCGTGCAATGCCTGCGGCCCACCCGCACCGAGTAGCACTTTGACCGCGGGGATGTTCAATGAACTCGCCAGCGCGGTGCGATACGTCACCGGCCCATAGCAGCGGCGGTTGTAATTTTCCGGGCGATAAAAACCGTCCGCCGACGGGAAACTCGTCCGCACGTCCGCGACCATGCTGGCCGGCGTGGCGCCGCGTTCGAGCGCGAGCAGATAGGTGAATGGCTTCAGCGTCGAACCCGCGGATCGCTTAGCCCACGCGCCATTCACCTGACCGCTGCCCGGCGCGAAATAATCGGCCGAACCGACGAGTGCGATGACATCGCCGCTCGCGTTGTCGATCACGACTGCCGCGCCGTTCTGCACGTTGTGATCGCGCAACTGTTCGAGTCGTTCGCGCAGCATGCGCTCAACTTCTTCATTCAGCGCGAGGTCGAGTGTTGTCTGCACCTCGGCATCTCGCACATCGATTTGGTCGAGCACGAGATCAGTGAAATGCGGCGCGCGGAATAGGCGGCGCGGTGGACGCAAGCGCAGCGGCTCTTCGTTCGCGAGCGCGAAGCGATTCGCATCGAGCCACCCATTCTCATGCATCCGCGCGAGCACGATCCGCTGGCGCCGTTGCGCACGCTCAAGCGCGACGTGCGGGTTGAGTTTGCGCGGATTGCGCGGCAAACCTGCAAGCAGCGCCGCTTCCGCTTCGCTCAAATCCGCGACTGGTTTGCCAAAGTAATACTCGGCCGCCGTCGTGAGGCCGATGTTCAGATTACCGAAATCAACGCGGTTCAGATACGCGCAGAGGATCTGCTCCTTCGACCAGATCTGCTCCAGCCGATACGCCTGCACCGCTTCGATCGTTTTGGTCCACAACGTGCGCGGTCGGCGCTGCGAAATCTTGATCAACTGCTGCGTGATCGTCGAAGCGCCGGATGTGATGTGTCCGTGGGTGAGACCGTTCGTTAGGGCGCGCGCGGTCGCGAGCCAATCGATCCCGTGATGATGAAAAAATCGTTTGTCTTCCGCGGCGAGGATCGCATTCACAACGCGCGGCGGGATGTCGTTCATCGTCAGTTCGCGACTGAACCGCTCCTGCACGCGCGCTTCGCGCAACGGCGCCCCGTTGCGATCGAGCAGCGCGATGCTCTGGATCGGTGGACGCAGCAGTGCTGGCGGAATTGGGACAAAACGGATCGCGATCGCGGCGCTGAGCAAGAGCGCGGCGACGAAGGCAAATAGCCGCAGCTTCATTCGAGTGATTGCGCAGAGACGCGCGCAGTCGCGGTCGTGCCGAAGCGCTCCGGATGATACATCTCCTCGATCTTCGCGGACGGCGCGATGACATCGCCCGCGCAGAAGACGCGGGCGAGATAGCGCAACGTGTAGTGACCCGGATTGAGCAGATCGACAAAGAAGAGCGCGCGATCCTGGCGAAGCTCGGAATAATCACTGACCCAGTCCGCGCCTAACGACTCGCCCGCGAGCACTTCCTGCGATTTGAAGCCGGAATTGATCGGCGCCAACACGCCGGGCAACGGA
>JBJMWV010000429.1:0-4756 GCA_045809985.1 Chthoniobacterales bacterium
GGCAATCCCGCGGTGCCTTCGCGCATCAAAGAACAACGCACTCGCATGTGGCGAGCGGGTTCGTGGATGCGCCGCTCAAGAGGCCGGCGCCGCACTGCCATCGCAGGTATCGCTTTCTGCGTCTTCATTATCGCCGCGCTCGTGATTTTTTTATCAACGCGGCCGCGCGCCGGAGAGTGGAGGGACAAACGCGGTCGGTTAATTCCAGAGAAAGCGATCGCAATTCTTCCACTGGAAAATTTCAGCGCGGATCCTGCAAATGCTTACCTAGCAAGCGGAATTCACGACGATCTCCTCACGCTCTTAAGCAAATTCAGCGATCTTTGGGTTACGAGCCGTACCTCCGTAATGCAATATGCGAAAACGACCGCGAACGTGCGTGATGTTGCGCGGGAGCTCGGTGTCACATACGTGCTCGAAGGAACGGTGCGACGCACCGGAGATCGGATCGGCATCAACGCGCAGCTTATCGATGCACGCACCGATAAGCACGTGGCTGCGCAGCTCTACGAACGCGATGCGAAGGACTTGGTCTCGGTTGAACAGGAGCTGGCCGCATCTGTGGCGAAGACGCTCGGCGTCGCGCTCTCTCCAAGCGAGAAGCAGCTCCTCGAAGAGCCGGTCGCAACCAACATCGATGCCTACGCTCTCTATCAGGAAGGAAAGAAGTTCGCCACCGCCACGACCTTCAATGCGCGCGCAGAAAGCGACCTTCCGAAAGGTGCCGCGCTCCTCGAGCAAGCGACAAAACTGGAGCCTGAATTTTTCCCCGCCTACTACCAGCTCGCCCGCGTTCATGACCAGATCTACTGGCTGGGGATTGATCCGACGCCTGCTCGCCTCGCGCTCGCACAGAGTGCAGTCGAAGCAGCGCGGCGACTGAAGCCTGATGCCGGTGAAACGCACCTCGCTATGGGTGAGCATCTTTACTGGGGCTACCGCAAGTACGACGAAGCGCTGCAGGAATTCGCGAAGGCACAGAAGTTACTGCCTAACGACACCCGCCCGATCCTCCTTGCTGCTTACATTCTCCGCCGCATGGGCCGAGCGCAGGAAGCACTCGAGGCATTCGAACACGCGCTCTCGCTCGACCCGCTCAATCTCAACATCCACCAGCAGCTATCGCTCAGTTATCAATATCAACGGCGCTACCGTGAAATGGCGGAGATCCTCGACCGGGCAATCGCGATCAGTTCGGACAACCTCCTGAATCGTGTTCAGCGCGCGACGGTCGACTTGGAAGAACGCGCGGATGTGCAGCCGTTGCAACGCGTGATCGCCACTGCCATCGCTGCTGATCCTGCTGCCGGCACAAATATCGCGGACAGCTGGTTCTATGTGGCGATGAGCGCGCACGATGCAGCGAACGCGGAGCGTGCACTCGGGATGATGCTGCCGAACGGCTGCGGGATTGAAGGCGTGCTCTGTCCTCGCGAATGGTGCGTGGGCATGGCCGCCTTGGCGCGCGGCGATCGCGGTGCCGCGTTGCAGGCGTTTCGCGCCGCGCATCTCGAAGCGGAGAAGAAGCTGCAGGAGCAACCGGATTATGCAGAAGGTCTCTCTGCGCTTGGCTTGATCGAAGCAGGTCTCGGTAATCGCCAAGCCGCCCTCGAAGCCGGACAACGCAGCATCGGGCTCTTGCCGATCACCGTGGACGCGGTTGAAGGTGCCGTCTTGTTGCAGAACCTCGCGATCATCTACGCCTGGACGGGCGAACGCGATCGCGCCATCGAGACGATCAGCGAAGCGCTGAAGCATCCTGGCCCACTAAGCTACGGGAATCTGAAGCTGCACCCGTATTGGGACCCGTTGCGCGGCGATCCGCGTTTCGAGCAGATCGTCGCCTCGCTCGCGCCGAAGTAGCAACTCCGTGATCGTCGCTTGCGCGGCTGACGCGTTGCTCGACAATTCACGACTCGCCGCGTCCGGCGATCAACTGCCTTAACCTTATGCGAACCCGCAAATTCACCGCCATTATCGCGCTCACGCTTAGCGCCCTGATTCACCCGATGCATGCTGCCAAAGAACCGAAAGCCGCCTCGGAAAAGAAAACCGAAACCGCCGACAATCCGCTGCTCAGCGAAAGCACGCTACCGTATCAGATGCCGCCGTTCGACAAGATTAAGAGCGAGCATTTCTCGCCGGCGTTTGCTGTCGCGCTGCCAGAGGAGTTGAAGGAGGTTGAGGCGATCGCGAACAACAAGGACGAGCCGACGTTTGAGAATACGATCGTCGCGCTCGAGAAATCCGGGCGCACGCTGCTGCGCGTGAACAACATCTTCTCGAATCTAACCGGCGCGCACACCAACCCGGTCTTGCAGAAGACGGAGACCGAGATTTCGCCGAAGCTCGCCGCGCACGCCGACGCAATTCATCTCAACCCGAAACTCTTCGCGCGTATCCAGGCGCTCTACGACAAGCGTGATCAACTCGGGCTCGACGCGGAGTCGACTTATCTCCTCGAGCGCTACTACAAGGATTTCGTGCGTGCGGGCGCGAAGCTATCCGAAGCCGACAAGCAGAAGCTGAAAGCAATGAACGCGGAAATCGCGAGTCTTGTGACGAAGTTCAATCAGGATGTTTTGAAGGAGAAGAATGCAGCAAGCGTAGTGGTCGACAAACGCGAGGAGCTCGCCGGTCTCTCCGATCGCGAAATTTCCGCGGCGGCAAATACCGCGAAGGAAGAGAAGAAGGACGGGAAGTTTGTCATCGCGCTTCAGAACACGAGCGGTCAACCGTCGCTTTCGTCGCTACAGAATCGCACGTTACGACAGCGCATCATGAAAGCTTCGCTCGCGCGCAATAGTCATGGCGGTGAGTTCGACACGCGCGACACGATCAAGAAAATCGCACGCCTGCGCGCAGAGCGCGCCGCGTTGCTCGGTTATCCGAATCACGCCGCCTACGAGCTCGAAGACGAGACGGCGAAAGACGTCCCGACCGTGAACAAGCTGCTCGCGCAACTGGCGCCACCCGCGATCGCAAACGCCACCCGCGAGCGCGACGACCTGCAAGCAGTCGTTAGGCACGAAGGCCAGGATTTCCCGGTCGAGTCATGGGATTGGAGCTTCTACTCCGAGAAGGTGCGCAAGGCGCGATACGCTTTCGATGAATCCGAGCTCAAGCCTTATCTCGAGCTGAACCACGTCCAGCAAGACGGCGTCTTCTATGCGGCGAACCAAATCTACGGCATCACCTTCAAAGAACGGAAAGATCTGCCGGTTTACCAGGAAGACGTGCGCGTCTTCGAAGTCTTCGATCGCGATGGCCAGCCGCTCGCCATCTTCATCTCAGACATGTATGCGCGGCCCTCGAAACGGGGCGGCGCCTGGATGAACGAGTACGTCTCGCAGAACGAGGTGTTCAAGACGAAGCCCGTGGTCGCGAATCACCTTAACATTCCAAAGCCGCCAGCCGGCGCCCCGACGCTCCTTACCTTCGATGAAGTGACCACGATGTTTCACGAATTCGGACACGCGCTGCACGGCATGTTTTCCAACGTAAAGTATCCGCGCTTCGGCGGGACGAGCGTACCGCGTGACTTCGTTGAGTTCCCGTCACAGGTAAACGAGATGTGGGCGACCTGGCCCGAAGTGCTGAAGAACTACGCAAAGCATTATCAGACGGGTGAACCTATGCCGCAGGAGTTGCTGGACAAAGCGCTAGAGGCGGAGCGGAAGTTCGGCCAGGGATTTAAGACGACAGAGTACCTCGCGGCTTCCCTGCTCGATCAGGCGTGGCATCAACTTAAGCCTAACGAGATTCCGCAGGACGCACTCGCGTTTGAGAATGACGCACTGACTAAAGCCGGCGTGAACTTTCCGCCCGTCCCGCCGCGTTACCGCTCCGCCTACTTCTCGCATTCGTGGGGCGAATACTCTGCCGGCTACTACAGCTACATCTGGAGCGAAGTGCTCGATGCCGACACCGTGCGCTGGTTCAAGCAGAACGGCGGCATGACGCGGGCGAACGGCGATCGTTTCCGCGCCACCCTGCTCTCACGCGGTGGAAGCCAGGATCCGTTGCAGCAGTTCAAGAACTTCACCGGCGGCGAGCCTGACATCGCACCGTTGCTCGAACGCCGAGGACTCGTTGCCTCCGCTGGCGAGGGTGGCAAACCAGCCGGTGCGGCAACGGACATTCCTCCCGAAAAAGCGAAACCGTAGAAGACGTTGTAGCGCGCGAGCCATAGAACTCGCGCGCTACAGCAGATCGCACTAGAAGCCGCTGCCCGACGCGTTCCGGACGAGCGTCGCGTCGGCGCTGTTGATCACGCCGTCCAAATTGACATCGCTCCGGAAATTCGCCGAGTTAGCTAGTTGGCCGGACGCGTTCCGTGCAACGGTGGCATCGGCAGAATTAACCGCGCGATCCGCGTTTACGTCGCCCAGCAAGACATCCATCGGAACGCTGATCGGGTCGAATGTGTTACCCGACGTATCTTGCACGTTACTCAACATCACCACCACGCGCTGCTGGTTAGTTACTCCGGTGAGATCGACGACGACCTGATTCGGTTCACCCATGCGCGGATTACTCGAACTAGGACTGCCCGTGGCAACCGAGCCTGTTCCTTGCGTGACAGAAGCGGTGCCGCTCGTCGCGACCGGCCGATCGAAGGTGAAGACCAGCTGATAACTGCCGTTGGATCCCGGAGTTCGGCATTCCACTCCGGCCGCGCCGTTTACCGGCAACGAAATGTCGAATGTTCCAGCTGCGCCATGGATTTTCCGCGATACGACTCCCGGCGCCGGAA
>JBJMWV010000430.1:0-14842 GCA_045809985.1 Chthoniobacterales bacterium
GTTGCCCTTCCGCGCGACCTCCGCTACGCGATCCGTTCCGCTGCGATGCTTTGCCGAGGTTATCGCGACTTCAGCACCCCAGTTGAAGGCTGCTTCGGCAATTCGCATGTCGTCCGTCGCCACGATTACCGAATCCAAACTACGCGCGCGGCAACAGCGTTCCCACACATGCTGAAGCAACGGTTTGCCGCCGATTGCGTGCAGCGGCTTGCCCGGAAAGCGCGTCGAGCCCCAGCGTGCGGGGATGATGCCGACGACCTTACGCGCCATTCGCGAGGATGATGTTCGCCGCTTCGGTAAGGCTCGTCGCTTTCCAGTCCGCGTCACCGTCGGCATGAAGCAAGATCGTGCGCGTGCCGGCATTTCTGCCGCATTCGGCATCGATCGGTTTATCGCCGATAAAGTACGAACGTGCGAGATCGAGCTGATGATCGCGGTCCGCTTCGAAGATCATCCCCGGCTGCGGCTTTCGCCGATCTGATGCGTTTTCCGGATGATCCGGACAGAAGTATGTCGCATCGATCAAGCCAGGACCGAGCTGTCGTTCGAATTCGCGCTCGACTTCACGATACGCCTCTTCAGTGAAGTAGCCCCGACCGATGCCACTCTGGTTGGTAATCACAATAAGCTTGTAGCCGGCGTGCTTGAGCCGCCGCAGCGCATCGGCGGCATCGGGGAAGACCTGCACGTGTTCCGGTCGGCCGCAGTAATCCACGTCCGGCATGAGCGTGCCGTCGCGGTCGAGGAAGACAGCGGGGGATTGCTCGTTAGTCGCCATTGAAGCTGGCGATCAATTCGTCGCGCGTTACGGTTGCGGTCCCGAGCTTGCCGACAACGACTGCACTCGCGTGGTTCGCAATCTCTGCGGCCTCGCGTGCGGAAGCATCGCAACACAGCGCAAGCGTGAAGAGTGCGATCGCGGTGTCGCCGGCACCGGAGACGTCGAAGACCTGCCGTGCCTTCGTCGGAATGTGCAGCGCGTCGTCCGCTTCGAACAACATCATGCCTTGCTCGCCAAGTGTGATGAGGAGGAACTTCGTGCCCCATTTCTCGAGCAGGATGCGCCCGACTTCGCGCAAAGGTTGGTCATCGCTCGCCGGATCAATTGGATCGCTCAAAGGCACACCTGCCGCGAGAAATGCCTCGCTTCGGTTGGGCTTCACGGCGGTGACATTTGTCCACGCAAGCTGATGCCGAGGATTGGGATCAACCGTCACGACCTTCCCGGCCGTACTAGCAAGAGATGTGATCCGCTCGACGAGATCCGCGCAGAGAAATCCTTTGCCGTAATCTTCGAAGACAATGCCGTCGATCTGCGGCAACAATTCGCGAACACGCGCCGCAACATTCGAGATCTGCGCCGCGCTCGGAGTTCGCACTCGCTCGCGATCCACGCGGACAACTTGTTGCTGCCGCGCGATGATCCGCGTCTTCACGATGGTCGAGAACTCGCTGTCCTCGACGACGCTCGAGGTGTCGATTTTGCACTCCTCCAGCAGTTCGCGCAGTTGTCGTCCGCCGCGATCCGCCCCAAGCAAACCGATCACGGATGTCTCGCCGATAAACTCGCGGAGATTTCGCGCGACGTTAGCTGCGCCACCGGGATAAAAGCTTTCGCCCGTCACTTCGACAACCGGCACAGGCGCCTCCGGGGAGATGCGTCCTACTTTTCCCCAGACGAATTCGTCCAGCATCAGATCGCCAATGACGACGATGCGTTTCGACTTCGCGCGGTCGAGAATTTCTTCGAGACGCGCCGAGGTCATGCGGGCGAGCTGCGACCGAGAAATCCCACACGATGCCGCCACCTCAGAGATTCGATGCGATTATAGGCTGTCAAAATGTCGCTGAGGGGTAATTTGTGCGCTCTCTAGTTCCGCTTAGACTAACCACTAATCTCGAATAGAAGTCGAAATCAACAGTCGAACCACGCGATGATTCCTAAACTCCTCAAGCTGACCGCGCTCACGGCGGTCGCATTTACCTTTTCGGCGCGTGCAGCCGAGGCGCCCAAGAAGATTGACCTGAAACCGTTCCAGCGCGTGCAGGATGTCGTCGTGCCGTTACCGAATGAAATCTTCGGCGCCCTGAACAAGCTCGGCGGCGTAAACTGGAAGGAATACGTGCGCAACAACAAGGGAAACAAATTTACCGAACGCCCGCGGATTGCGCTCCTTCTCGGCACAGTGATTGCAGACGGCTTCATCGCGGTGCAGGCGGAAGATGCGCCGACGGTGAAGGACATCGGGCAACGCGTCTTGAACCTGGCGCAGGGAATTGGCGTCGGGAACTCAATCACGCTGCACGCGAAGGCGATCACGGAAGCGGCCGACAAACGGAATTGGGCAGGTGTGCGGCAGGAACTGGATCGCACGCAGAATAGTGTGCAGGAGGCAATGAAGGAGCTTAACGACGAAAAGCTCTCACATCTGGTCAGCCTTGGCGGCTGGTTGCGCGGCACCGAGGTGCTGACCTCCGTCGTAAATAAGCGCTTCTCGGTGGACGGCGCGGAGTTGTTGCATCAGCCCGACCTCCTCGGCTATTTCGAGGATCGGTTACGCGACATGCCGCAGTTCAATTCCAAGCTGGTGCAGGATATTCAGGTTGGGCTCGGTGAAGTCCGGCCGCTGATCGATGTCGGCAGTGCGCCGATCTCTCCCGAATCCGTGAAGAAGATTAACGAGATCACGTCACGCCTCGATGACGCGATTGTGACCAAATAAGTATGCACGTCGTCTCAAAAGAACTGGTCCGGGCTGTGCTCGTTTTCATGGTGCTGATCGCGGGAGTCGCGCGTTCGCATGCGACGGTCGATGACGCACAGGCGTTCGCCCTTCAGGCGGCGGAGCCGTACGTCAAAGATGGCTTTCAGGTGCGCGAAGATTACTGGGGTGGCGATCTCGGTGCGCCGGAGCAGAAGGCCGTGAAGCAGCAGTTGTTCAAGGGGAACGAGTACTGGTTCTGGCTCGGCACTGAAGTCGACAAAGCCAAGATCTCCGTTCATATCTACGACGCGGAAGGCAAGCTGGTCGAAAACGACAGCTGGCAGAAGAGCAAGTTCGCCGCTGCGCATGTGACACCGCAGACTACCGGGAGCTACTTCATCATCGTGAGCGTCGAAGAATCGCCGGAAGAGCGCACGCATTGGGCGCTCGTTTATGGCTTCCGTTAGCACGCGTTCGCTCTAGCCTCATTGAGGCTACAGATGGCGGAATCACGCACGTTGCAATTTGAGAGCGCGCGCTCTCTTCAGTCGCTTTACGCGAACGACCTCAAGCTGCTCAAGAACCTCGAGGACTCGTTAGGCGTGAAGGTGACCACGCGTGAAGGCTGGGTGAAACTGGAAGGCGAACCCGAGCAACTCGATCGCGCGCAGCGTGTCTTCGATCAGCTCGAGCAGGCGCGACTGAAAGGCGTGGATATTCAGAAGCAACAATTCAACTACGCGCTCGATTCGGTGACGGAAGCGCGGCCTGACAACTTGAGTGATGTCGTCGACATCAAGATCACGACATCGTCGCGCAAGCCGCCGATTGTCATGCGCACTGCGGGCCAGCGTGCCTACGTCGAAGCGATTCAGAAGAATGATGTCGTCTTCGGCATCGGACCGGCCGGCACAGGCAAGACGTACCTTGCGGTCGCAAAAGCTGTCGAAGCGCTGAAGAAAGAGCAGGTGAGCCGCATCATCCTGACGCGCCCGGCGGTGGAAGCCGGCGAAGCGCTGGGATTTCTGCCCGGCGATCTGCAGGAGAAAATCACCCCGTACCTCCGTCCGCTCTACGATGCACTGCGCGACATGCTCGACCCGGAAGAGGTCGAGCGCGCCATGGCGCGGCAAACCATTGAAGTTGCGCCGCTCGCCTACATGCGGGGCCGCACCCTGGGGAACGCATTCGTCATTCTCGATGAAGCGCAGAACACCACGACCGAGCAGATGTTCATGTTGCTCACCCGCATCGGGCAGGGATCGAAGTGCGTCGTGACGGGCGATGTCACGCAAATCGACTTGCCCACGAACAAGCGTTCCGGTTTGGTCGAGGCCCTCCAGGCGCTGAAAAATGTGTCCGGGATCGCGATGACCTACTTCACAGAGCGTGATGTCGTTAGGCATGAGCTTGTCCGCGCGATCATCACCGCATATCAGCAGCACCGCTCGCCGGCCGCCGGTCGGAAGTAAGATGTTCGATTTCCTCAAACGCAAAGAGCTGATCAAGCGCGGCCTCGCTTCGGGCAAAACCCGGCGCCGTCGCGGCGCGAACGACATGATGCACCGGCTCGAGCATGCTACGGGCGCAAAGGTCCTGATCATCGGGACTTTCGCTGCCGGAGTCGGCTTGCTCATCTTCAACGGGAACCTGCCGGAGCCGACGAAGAACTTCCTCGTCTCCCTCCTTTTTCTCGGCGCGGCGATCGTACAGCTTTGGATCAATCAGCCGAAGACATTCGCGCGCAGCTCGCGCCTGCTGCTCGTCTTCGGCGTGATGTTCATCCAGCTCGCCGCGACGAAGATCATTCTTTGGCTGTGCGGCAGTAAGCTGTTCGAAGTCCTGAAACCTGAGACCGCTGCGCTGCTCGCGCCGTATGCGTTCGCACCGCTCGTCCTTAGCGTTCTGTTAGGCCGCAATCACGGACTCTACGCCGCAGTATTCGTTAGTCTCTGGACGCGGATGTTGTTCGGCGGATTCGATGCGCCATTGCTCGCGGCCAGTCTGATCTGCGGTTTTATCGCCGTGTATCTCACGCTGCAAGTGCGTCGCCGTAGTCGCCTGATCAAAGCCGGTTTCGGTGTCGGCGTGACACTCTGGCTCCTCGCGCTCGCCTTTGGCGTCATCGGTCCGATCGACCTTTTCACTCCGCGGGCGAACGATTGGCCGATGATCTCGTTGCAAAGCGCGATCGCGGTTCTCAACGGAATCGTCACCGCGACCGTGGTCGGCGGAGTTTTGCCAATGATCGAGCATCTCTTCCGCATCACGACCGACATCTCGTGGCTCGAGCTCTCCGACCTGAATCACCCGCTCCTGCGCCGCATGACGATCGAAGCGCCAGGCACGTATCACCACTCGTTAGTCGTGGCGAATCTCGCGGAATCCGCTGCGGAAGCGATCGGCGCGAACGGCACCCTCTGCCGCGTCTGCTCGTATTTCCATGACGTCGGCAAACTGGTGAAGCCCGAATACTTCACCGAGAACATGAATTTCGAGCGCAACCCGCACGACGACCTCGCGCCTACGATGAGCGCGCTGATCATCATTGCGCACGTGAAGGAAGGCGTGGACCTCGCGCTGAAGCACGACCTAAACCGCCACGTCGTCGACGTGATCCAGCAGCACCACGGCACGTCGCTCGTCTACTACTTCTACAAACGCGCGCTGCAGCAGGCGGACGACGCACGCGCCGGCGGCAAGATCATGAACATGCGCGAAGGGGACGTGCCGGAAGTCAGCCAGGAAAGCTTTCGTTATCCGGGTCCCAAGCCGCAGACAAAAGAGAACGCGATCATTAGTCTGGCCGATATGGTCGAGAGCGCGTCACGCAGCCTCGAGAAACCAACGCCGCAGAAAGTCGAGCAGCTCGTCACAGATCTCATCGCCCAACGCGTCGCGGATGGCCAGCTTGACGAATGCGATCTTACGCTCGCGGAGTTGAACATCATCGCAGAGCGATTCCGCTTCACGCTTATGACGATGCTGCATACGCGCATCGCTTATCCGAAACAGGACTCGAAGACGACGGCGCTGCGCGATGACGGACTCCGTCCCGACGTGATGGCGGGAACGAAGAAACCCGACACTGCACCACCGGTTTCTGCCGCCTAACGAGTGAAAGACAGCGCCCCGGAACGGCTCCGGAATTGGGGCGGCGAAATCGGAATCGTCCTAGGCTCGGGGCTCAATTCGCTGGTCGATCAACTGGCTGACGCGGAGCGCATTCGCTATTCGGAATTTCCCGAGCTGCCGCAATCACGAATCGCCGGTCACGAAGGTCAGTTTGCTTTCAGCCGGATCGGGGACACGCGCGTGATCTACGCGCAGGGTCGCTCGCATCTCTACGAAGGCCACTCGGCACAAGCGATAACAGCGGGCGTGCGACTTCTCGCTGCTTCGGGTGTCAGCCGCTTCATCCTCACGAACGCCGCGGGCACTCTCAATCCCGACTTCCATCCCGGCTCCTGGATGATGATCAGCGATCACATCAACCTCTCGGGCGCCAGTCCGCTCGTCGCTGCGCCGCAGTTTATCGATATGCGCGATGCGTATTCGCCGGCGTGGCGCGCAGCATTTCGCGACGCGGCCGCTGCGCTCGGAGTCATCCTGCACGAGGGAATCTACGCGAGTGTGCTTGGCCCTCAGTACGAGACGCCAGCCGAAGTGCGGATGCTCCGCACATTTGGAGTCGATGCCGTTGGCATGTCGACAATCTCTGAAGCGATTCAGGCCCGTGCGCTGGGTCTCGAGGTGATTGGCTTTTCCTGCCTAACGAATTGGGCCGCCGGCGAAAGCAATGAAATCCTGAACCACGATGACGTTCTCCAAGCCGGGCGGAAATCCGCGGCAGACTTTGAGCGTCTGCTCGCGCGTGCGTTAACGACTCGCTAGGCCTCGTTCTCCGGACGCCGCGCGCGCGGCTCGCGGTCTTTGACGGTCGCGGTGCTTGGCCGCGTAACAAAAGGTCCGCCCTCCAGCGGCGCAGCCGAGGTGAAAGCGACATCCGGCATGTCGCTCGGCAGACCTTCGAGCGGAAATTCCTTCCGGAGCGGGAAGTAGGGATAACCTTCCCACATCAGGATGCGGCGAAGGTCAGGGTGGTTGTTAAACCGCAATCCCATCATGTCGTAGACCTCGCGCTCATGCCAATTGGCCGTCGGCCAGATGTCGCTCACTGTATCAACTGTCGGATCATCTTCCGGCGCGGTGCACTTGATCCGCAGATGGATTGCCAGCGTCATCGAATAGAGCTCGTAGACGAACTCAAAGCGCGGATCGAGATCCGCGTTATCAACGCTGGAAATATCAAGCAGGTAGTCGAACGACAGCTCGTCCCGACAGAACTTCATCACTTCGCGCAACTTCTCGCGTGCGATCAGGAAGGTCGTCTCGCCGCGGAATTCCGTCTTCGCGAGAATGCGTTCGCCGAAAAGTTTGCCTAACGAGGCGAGAAGCTCCGCCCCCGTCATGGAAGAACAGGCTCGAGCTGAGTGAGCAATTCGCGCTTCTGCGCGCTGAACGACTTCTCCGTCGTGATCTTCTCCTGCAAGCGCATCAGCCCTTCGAGCAACGCTTCCGGACGCGGCGGGCAGCCGGAGACGTAAACATCGACCGGCAGCAGTTGATCGATCCCCTGTAGCACCGCATACGAGCGATACATCCCGCCGGTCGATGCACAGGCGCCCATCGCGATCACCCATTTCGGCTCCGGCATTTGCTCGTAAATGCGCTTCACCGCGAGCGCCATTTTGTAGGTCACGGTGCCGGCCACGATCATCACGTCGCACTGCCGTGGCGAGAAACGCATCACTTCCGCGCCGAACCGCGAGATGTCGAAACGTGAGGCCGCAGTCGCCATTAACTCAATCGCGCAACAGGCCAAACCCATCGGCATTGGCCAGAGCGAGTTCTTGCGCATCCAGTTCATGGCGGCATCGAGTCGAGTGAAAATCACGTTGCCTTCGATCTTCGAGTCGTAGGCTGCTGGACGAATTTCCGGCATCGGGAATACTACGAGCGCCGCGTTCGCTTGCAACGACCTCATGGCCCGCACACATCTCGATCAGCTCGAAAACAACAGCGTCTACATTTTGCGCGAAGCGTTCCACGCCTTCCGCAACATCGCGATGCCGTGGTCGATGGGGAAGGATTCGAGCGTCCTGATCTGGCTCTCGCTCAAAGCGTTTTTCGGGAAGGTGCCGTATCCCGTTCTGCATATCGACACGACCTACGAGTTCCCGGAGATGCTCGAGTTTCGTGAATGGGCGACCGCGCACTACAAGCTGAACCTGATCGTGAAGATCAACGAAGAGGCGCGTGCCCGCGGTGTCGGCTACGAGTCGCACGATCCGGTAACTGTGACGCACGAGCTGAAGACGGTGGCGCTGCAGCAAGTGCTCGCGGAACACAAGTTCGATGCGCTCATCACCGGCATCCGGCGTGACGAAGACCCGACTCGCGCAAAGGAGCGTTATTTCTCGCCCCGCAATGCGCAGTATGAGTGGTCTTACAAAGATCAGCCGCCGGAATTCTGGGGACAATTCGCGAGCAGCGCCGGCGAAGGCCAACACGTGCGCGTGCAGCCGTTGCTTGACTGGACCGAAGCCGACATCTGGCGCTACATCCAACGCGAGAAGATCCCGATCCCGCAGATGTACTTCGCGCGAAACGGCGAGCGCTACCGCTCGTTAGGCTGCATGCCGATCACGAAGCCGGTGAAGAGCAACGCGGCAACGATCGAAGAGATCATCGCCGAGCTCGACGAGACGAAGACGAGCGAGCGCGCCGGCAGAGCGCAGGATCATCACGAGCGTAACGCGATGCAGAAACTGCGCGCGAAAGGATTCATGTGAGCGCGGAAACGCCGCGGCTAAAGATAGTGTTCGTCGGTCACGTCGATCACGGGAAGTCGACGCTGATCGGGCGGATCCTCCACGACACGGACTCGCTGCCGGAGGGGAAAGTCGCTACGATTCAGCAGGCGTGCGCGGCGGAAGCGATGGAGTTCGAGTATGCGTTCCTGCTCGACGCGCTGCTCGAGGAACAGGCGCAGAACATCACGATCGATACGACGCAGATTCCGTTTCGCACCGCGAAGCGGCGTTACGTGATCATCGATGCGCCGGGTCATCGCGAGTTCTTGAAGAACATGATCACCGGCGCTGCAAACGCAGACGCCGCAGTGCTCGTGATCGCGGCGAATGAGGGCGTGCGCGAGCAAAGCCGCCGCCACGGGTATTTGCTGAGTCTGCTCGGGATTCGGCAGGTGCTCGTCGTCGTCAACAAGATGGATCTTGTCGACTACAGCGAGGCTGCGTTCCGCCAGATCGAGGAAGAATATCGCGCCTTCCTGAACTCGTTAGGCGTGGAGGCGCGGCGATTCCTTCCGGCATCCGCGCGCGCGGGCGAAAACGTCGCTAGTCGTGGAAACGAGTTGAATTGGTTCGAGGGACCGACGCTGCTCGATGCGCTGGATGAGTTTGAGGCGACAACCGCTGATCGCGAGCAGCCGCTGCGGTTCTGTGTTCAGGACGTCTATCGCTTCGACGAACGACGCATCATCGCTGGACGAATTGAGAGCGGCGTTCTGAAGCTAGGTGATGAGCTCGTCTTCGCTCCCGCGAACAAGACAGCGCGTGTGGCGAGTATCGAATCGTGGAACGCACCGCCGCCTAACGAGTCTGTCTCCGGCGATGCGATTGGGATCACGCTCGATGAACAGATCTTCGTCGAGCGTGGCTATGTCGCATCGCATGATGACCCGCGCCCGATCGAGGCGAATCGTTTCCGCGCGGAGATCTTCTGGCTCACGCAAACGCCGCTCCGCAAAGACAAGCAGTACACGCTGCGCCTCGCGACGCAGGAAGTGAAATGCCAGATCACCGCGATCGAGAAGGTGATGGATTCATCGACGCTCGAAACGTCCTCAGGAGAATTCGAGGAAGTTGCGCGCAACGCGGTCGGGCGCGTGACGGTGCAGACCCGCGCGCCCCTCGTAATGGACAATCACGAGCGCGTGCCGGCGCTCGGTCGCTTCGTGATCATTGATGATGCCCGAATTGCCGGCGGCGGGATTGTCTTCGGCGGCACCTACACGCCGCGCTTCGAAGTTAAGAGCAAGAACATCTTCTGGACCGAAGGGAAGGTGACCGCGCAGGCGCGCGCGACGCAGAATGGGCATCGCGGCGCAGTCGTTTGGCTCACCGGTTTGTCGGGTGCGGGTAAGTCGACGATCGCGCGCGGCCTCGAGGCGGAACTCTTCGCGCGCGGCATGCACACCTACGTGCTCGACGGCGATAACATCCGCCACGGACTCAACTCGAATCTCGGTTTCTCGCCGGATGATCGCGTGGAAAATATCCGGCGCGTGAGTGAAGTCGCGAAGCTCCTCGCCGATGCAGGCAGCGTCGCGATCACGGCATTTATTTCGCCTTATCGAATGGATCGCGAACGCGCGCGCGCGATCGCGTTAGAAGCGACAGCGGAGTTCATCGAAGTCTTCGTCGACGCGCCGCTCGCAGTTTGCGAAGAGCGCGACCCGAAAAGCCTCTATAAAAAGGCGAGGGCAGGGGAGATTCGGGAGTTCACCGGAATCGACGCGCCGTATGAATTGCCGGAGAATCCGGAGATTCACGTGCGCACGGACGAGCAGTCGGTCGAGCAATCGATCAGCGCGATCCTCGAGCAGTTACTTCCGCGGCTGCGGATTTAACTCGTTAGGCGACGCGGGTCGCGAGTCGGCCGCCTTCGTACTCTTCCACCAGCTGGACGCGATTCGCCTCGATGACTTCGTGGATGACGCGTCCGAGTTCGGCGGCTTCGTATGGCTTTGCGATGACGCCGCGGAATCCGTAATCCTGAAACCGGCTCATCGTGTCATCCATTGCGTAGCCGCTTGAAACTACCGCGGTCACCGTCGGATCGATTTCGATCAGGCGCTTGAGCGCTTCCTTGCCACCCATGCCGCCGGGAAGTGTGAGATCGAGAATGACGCAATCGAAACGCTCACCGGTCTCGAGTTTTTCGCGATAGAGGTTCACGCCATCGAGCGCCGTCTCCGCGCCCATTACGGTGTAGCCGATGTGACTCAGCGTGAAGTCGACGAGATCGCGAATCGTTTCTTCATCATCAACGATGAGGACGCGCCCGCTGCCTTCGATCACCGGGGTGATCGTGCTCGCAGGTGCTTGTTCAACCTCGATCGCCTGGTCGCGCGAAGCGGGGAGATAGAGAGTGAAAGTCGCTCCGAAGTGCACCTGCGACTCGACCGTGATCAAGCCGTTGTGATTCTTCATGATCGAATACGTCGTCGCTAAACCGAGGCCGTTGCCCTTCGCTTTGGTTGTGAAGTACGGATCGAAAATGCGCTTCAGGTAGTCCTCTGGAATGCCAACGCCTTCATCGCGGATGGCAATACGGATGTAATCGCCCGGCAAGAGATCCGGGATAACCGCGCAGGTGCTCGGATCGTATTCGAAGTTCTCGCAGGTCACGCGCAAGGTACCGCCGTTCGGCATCGCCTGATCCGCGTTGACGACCAGATTGCTGATGACCTGACTGATCTGGCCGGAATCAATTTCGGCCGGCCAGAGGCTTTCGCCGAAGGTGAATTCGCTGCGGCTCTGGGCGCCGCGGAGCGAGAAACTGACGGTGTCCTGCACGAGCTTGCTGATCGACGCGGTCTGCTTAATTGGAGCGCCACCGCGCGCGAAGGTGAGGAGCTGTTGCGCAAGATCACGCGCGCGCATTGATGCATTTTTGGCGTCGTTGAGCCGCGTGGTCATTTCGCTCTGCGGCGGCAGAAGCAGCGAGGCCAGCGAGATGTTTCCGATGATTGCGGTAAGGAGATTGTTGAAGTCGTGCGCGATACCGCCGGCGACGAGACCCAACTGCTCGATCGCGTCGGCTTTGCGCCGCTCCGCTTCCATCCGCTGACGTTCCGTGATGTCGCGGAAAACGAGCACCACACCCGCAACTTCATTCTTGTTATCGCGAATCGGGGAGGCGACCTGCTCGATCACACGCTCCGCACCATCGCGCGACTTGAGCGTGGCGTTCTCCTGCGTCGTCAAAAGGATCGACTGCGCTTCGTTGCGGTAGCCGCTGCGTTGGTTCGCGCGAGCCTGCGAGCTGAGATCGACCACCGTGCTGAAGACAGCCTTCAACGGCTGACCGATGGCATCTTTTGCCGACCAACCAGTCATGGTCTCGCCGGCAGTGTTGATCATGATGACCTTTCCCTGGACGTCGGTCGTGATGACGCCGTCTTCGATCGAACGCAGCGTGACCGCGAGGCTTTCCTTTTCCGCTGCGATCTCCTGTTCGAAGCGCTTCCGCTCCGTCACATCGCGGA
This sequence comes from Chthoniobacterales bacterium, assembly GCA_045809985.1. Lineage (GTDB taxonomy): Bacteria > Verrucomicrobiota > Verrucomicrobiia > Chthoniobacterales > UBA10450 > JACCTI01. The sequence continues at coordinate 12,061 of JBJMWV010000430.1, forward strand.
TCATCGAAACGTAAAGCAGCTTGCCGTCGACGAGCATTTCGCTGAGCGAAATCTCGACCGGAAAGGTCGCATGGCGGCGAGTACGTCCGAGCGCGAGCGTGGTGCCGCCGGTGCGTTTCGCGAGATCCTGCCATGCGCACGGCTTCGGCTCCACGTCCACCTCCGAGGCGAAGGTCCTTGGCACGAGCTTGGTAAAATTGTGCCCGACCATCTCGTTGTTGATGCAGCCAAACATCTTCTCGGCCGCCGGGTTCATCGAACAGATGATGCCCGTCTCGTCGACCGTGATCATGCCGTCGAGGATGTTGTCGATGATCGATTTGATGCGCGTCTCGACGCCGTCGAGCTTTCCGAGCTGCCGGCGCACGAGAACGCAACTGTAGCTGTTTGAGGCGATCAGCAGGATGATTGCGAAGAAGCAAAGCGTGCCGAGCGCGCTGATCTTGATGATCCGCTGCCGGCTCGCCGCCGCGGCGCGCACCTGGTAAGTATCCAGCTCAGATTTCTCGAAGTTCGAGATCTTCTCCCGCACTTCACGCATCCGGACTTCGCCTCCATCGATATTTGCGAGCGCGGCGAAATCGCGGCCCGTGCGGCGCGCTTCCATTTCGGGAGTAGCGGCCGTGTTCATCCAGGCTTCGACCGATGCGCGGATTTCGCGAAGGCCTTTGGCCTGTCCATCGCTGCTCGCCACGAGCACCGAAAGGTAACCGTCGTAACTGAAGAACGCGTTTGCCGCGCGCTTGAATGCGTCAGCGAAGCTGCCATCGCCAGTCAGGAGGTAGCCCTGTTTCTCGCGCTCCATCTCAACCACGGAACGCTCCAGTTTCGGAAGCACATCCAGGATCTGGGTTGATTGCGCAGCCCATTCCTGTTCGCGGATGCGCTCGTTGAGCACGATCTGCTCTTCGTTCTGCAGCGCCTGCATGAAATCGCGCGCCTCATCGAGAATTGTACTGCCAAGAGTCGGCGCGGGCGCGGTGCCGGCCTTCTGCTGCTTCGCCGTGATTGCCGGGACGGCGTATGAGTTCAGCCAGCGCTGCACCACGTCCTGTACCTTGAGGATGCGCTTCCGCTGCGCCGGACTATCGACAATCAGGTCGGTGAGTTCGTCGAGGCGGCTCTTCACCGCGCCACGTTGTTCCTCGAAGGACTGCAAGTAAGACGGCTTGCCCGTGAGGATGAATCCACGATGCGCGGTTTCGAGAACGGCGATGTCGTTCAGCACAACGCTGCTCATCCGCATCACGTCGATCGTATGAGCGCGAAGCGTCTCCTGGTGATAGCTGCGATATGTCGTGATGAAGAGAAAGGCCGCGAAGAAGACAATCGCGATCACTCCCGCGGCGGTGCCGGAGAGCAGCTTCACGTGGAAGTGTTTCTGGCTGAAAAGCCAGCCGAAGAAGGAGGTGGACCGCTGGTCTTGCGACGCGTCGCGGGCGGGCTCCTCCTGATTCCTCATCGGAAAAGGGAGAAAGCAGGTATTCTGCCAACCGGAGGGCGCGTTCGGGCGCTGCTTCCTCAGTAGAAAACGCGAACGAGATAAAGGCCGCAGGCCGGCGCTGCGGGGCGGGCTGGCGACTTTGCAGAGCGCGGGTTTCTAAGTCGCTCGCGAATCTCGCCGGCGGTCGATTCATGGCGCGCGGAGCGCACCAGCGCGCCGACCATCATCCGCACCATCTTATATAGAAAGCCGTCGCCGCGGAACTCGAGCGTGATGCACTTGCCGCTCTTCCGCACGAGAGCGGAGGTGATGGTGCGAACCGTGTCCTCTACCGCGTGGCCGCGGTTCGCGGCGAACGCCGCGAAGTCGTGCCTGCCGAGGAACTGTTGAGCTTCGCGCGTGAACCGTTCGACATCTATCTGATTGGCGACATGCCACGCGCGGCCGATCTCAAATGGGGAGAGGTAGCGGTCATTCCAAATTCGGTAGCGATACAGTTTGCCTGTAGCGTCGAAGCGCGCGTGAAACTTCGCGCCGACGTAGGCGCATCGCACCACGCGGATCTCCGCCGGCAATGATGCGTTCAAAGCCGCGGTCCAAATCCCTGGCTTCAGCTGGCGCGACGGCACATCAACGTGCGCGCATTGCGCGAGAGCATGAACGCCGGCGTCCGTGCGTCCCGACCCGTGAACGCGAATGCGCTCACCTGCGACGTCCGCGAACGCGCGCTCGAGGACGTCTTGTATCGTGTTGCCGTTCGCCTGGCTTTGCCAGCCGGCGAAGGGCGTGCCGTCATACGCGACGATGAACTTCAGCCGGTGAGGCATTCACTCGCGCGTGAGCTGCGCGCGATCAAGATAACCCTGCAAGATCATCTGCGCCGCGACTTGATCGACCACGCCCCGCGTGTGCTTTGTCTTCTGGCCCGAATCGCGCAGCGAACGCAAGGCGGCAGTAGTTGTGAGGCGTTCGTCCCACATCATCAGCTCGCATTTCAGCAGTGGCCGCAGCTTGTTCGCGAACGCCGATACTTCTTCTGCCGCGACACCGATCGCACCGCTCATGTGTTTCGGCATACCAAGCACAACCCGCTCCACATCTTTCTCCTGCGCGAGCTCCGCAACACGCTTCGCGGCTGCGTTGACGTCCTTCGCCGGAATCGTTTCAAGCGGATGCGCCAGCATCCCGAGCTCATCCGAAACCGCGACACCGATCCGCGCGCTTCCGTAGTCGACGCCGAGCACGCGCTTAACGATCGCGAAGCTCATTGCAATTGCGGCGGCAGCTTGCCCACCAGCTGTTTGATCTTCTCCGCCTGGTGACGATGACAAACGAGCA
>JBJMWV010000431.1:0-9566 GCA_045809985.1 Chthoniobacterales bacterium
CGACACGAACAACAACAACGCCAGCCTGACCGGCGTGATCAGTGGCTCCGGAGTTTTGACGAAGACCGGAGCGGGCACGTTGACGCTTACCGGATTGAACACCTACGGCGGCGGCACTTCGATTACCGGCGGGAATAACAGCATCCTGAGTGTCTCGACCGGTGCAAACCTCGGCACGGGCGCAGTGACGATCAGCAACGGCGCCGTTCTGCAGACGACCGCCACGATGTCGCTGCCCGGTGGAATCAACCTGGGCGCGATCGGCGGGAACAATCAGCTCGATGGCAACGCCGTCTCCGGCATCGTGAATGTCGCCACGGGGACGACGCTAACCGAGACGGCCGGCGGCGTGATTAACGGCGGCCGCCTGATGAAGGACGGCCTCGGCACGTTCGATCTGCTCGGCACGAACAACTATTCGGGCGGAACCTATCTCCACAACGGCACACTAATCGTGCACAACGCGAACTCGCTCGGCGTGCAATCGAACGTCGCGGATCCGTTCTCCAGCGCGCTGACCATTGATAATGGCGCCACGCTGCGTGTTGCGAACAGCTTCGTGGGCTATCCGGGCCGCGGAATTCTCATCGGCACCGGTGGCGGCATTTTCCAAATCGACGCGGGGCTGACGCAATTCAATAACGGTCCAATCGCGAACGTCGCCGGGCAGACTGGTGGCTTCACCAAGACAGGCGCCGGGACGCAAGGCCTCGGTGGAACGAACACCTTCGTCGGCAACGTCAATCTCAACGCCGGCGTGCTCAGCATCAGCCGTGACGCCAACTTCGGCGCGGTCGCGAATCAGCTTTTCATGACCGGCGGAACGACGCTGCGCATTGAGGATGGCTTGAACAACTTCGGCGCGACGCCGGGAACTCCTGTCTTCGCCACCTTCACGAGCAATCGCCAGTTCAACCTCGGCGCCGGTAACGACACGTTCGAGGTCAAGAACTTCGCCGACACGAATACGAGCTTCGGCGTCGGCGGAGCACCCGCGCGACCCACGCCGCACCTGAACACGTTCACGATGAACGGGCTGATGACCGGCGCGGGCTCGCTCGTGAAAGAAGGCGATGGCCGAATGGTCCTGGGCAATCTCTCGAACAACTACACCGGCGGAACGTTCGTCAACGCGGGCACGTTGAGCGTGAGCAACGGGAGCGCGCTCGGCTTGAACACCACGAGCCTCAACATCAATAACAACGCGACCTTCCAAGCCACCGGCACCTTTTCCAGCGCACGCAACGTCCTGCTCGGGACGACGCTCGGTTCGCCGGTCGGAGGCGTCATCGACGTCACCGGCGCGAACAACATGACTCAGACCGGTCTCGTGAGCGGCGCTGGCAGTCTCGGCAAGACCGGAACCGGCACGCTCACCCTGCAAGGCACCAACACATTCACCGGCGGATTGTTTATCAACGGCGGCACGATCAGTGCGAACAGCAACGGCGCGCTTGGCGCGCTCACGCCTGCCATGGGCAGTTCGTTATACGCCATCCACATGGCCAATGGCGGCACGCTGCGCACGAACTTCAACTCGGTGGGAGATAAGCGTCAGCTCGACCTCATCAGCGGCATCTCTACTCTCGATGTGCCGACCGGCTTTACTCAGCAGCGCGACGCGCTGGTTTACGGCGCGGGCGGTTTCGTGAAGACCGGTGCCGGAACCGAGATCCTGACGAACGCGAACACCTACACCGGCAACACCGCGATCAACGGCGGCACGCTCCAGGTGAACAACGCCAGCGGGAGCGCGACGGGCAGTGGCAACATCTTCGTAAACAGCGGCGGAACCTTGAGCGGTCTTCCCGCGGTGGGCTTTGCCGCTCCGGGCACGATTTCAGGCACGGTGACCGTGAACAACAACGGCAGATTGCTCGCGCGCAGCGGATCGACGTTGACCTTCGGCGGTCTGACGTTGAACGCGATGTCGATCAGCAATTTTCAACTCGGTGCGGTCACAGCCACGAGCGTGATCAATGTCTCGAACGCAAACGCGTTTTCGATCACTGGATCTTCGACCATCAACTTGACGAACGTCGGCGGGCTGGGCGCGGGCGTTTATCACCTGTTCGATTACAACGGCACCGCGTTAACGGATATCAGCAATCTTCAGCTCGGCAGCACCGCCGGGAGCAGCCTGTTCTTCTCGCTCTCGAACAACCAGTCCAACACCTCGATTGATCTCGTCGTTTCCGACATCGACAACCAGTGGGCGAACGATGCCTCGGGCAATTGGAGCGTGCCGACGAACTGGACGAACAACGTCCCGCCAAATGCCGTCGGAGCGCAGGCCAACTTCCTCGGCCTGATCAATCAGGCGCGCACCGCCACCGTCGATGGCGCCTACACGGTCGGCACAATGACGTTCAACAATCTGAACGCGTACACCGTCGGGACAGACGGTATCGCCGGCCACGGCCTCACCTTCGACAACGGCGGCACTGCGATGATCAACGTCTTGTCCGGCAGCCACACGATCACCGCGCCGATGACGTTAACCGACAGCTTGCAGGTGCTCACTGCCGCGAATACCGGACTAACGCTGAACGCGAGCATCAGCGAGAATTCCGCCGACCGCAGCATCACGCTGCTTGGCCCGGGTTCGTTCACCTTCGGCGGGAGTGTTGCGAATACCTTCACGGGGCTGACCACGATCGACGAAGGCACTCTGAATCTCGCCAAGACAGCCGGCGTAGATGCGATCGGCGCGGGTGGATTGCAGATCAACAGCAGCGCAACCGTGAACCTGCTCGCGGCGAATCAGATTTCCGACGCGGCTAGCGTCGTGGTCGGCGGCACATTCAACATCGGCGCGAACAATGAAACGATCGGCGAACTCGACGGCGGCGGTAACGTAGTCACTTCAGCCGGCGGAACGCTCACGATCGGAAGCACAAACAATCTCGACTCGCAGTTCGATGGCGTGATCAGCGGCACGGGTTCGATCGCGAAAGGCGGCGGCGGAACGCTGACGTTGACGAATGCGAACACGTTCGGCGGGTCAGGTCAGACTGTCGCCCTAAACGCAGGCCGTCTCGTCTGGAGCGCAGATAACAATCTCGGCTCAGCTGCGAACAGCATCACGTTCGGCGGTGGGACGCTCGTCTTTGGCGACGACTTCGCCACCAATCGCTCATTCGCCCTGAACACGACCGGCACGATCGATACGAACAACAACGAAGACACTGCGAGCGGCGTGGTGAGCGGAACCGGAACACTCGCGAAAATCGGCACCGGCACGCTGACGCTCTCGGGCAACAACACCTATACCGGCGGAACTTCGATCGCCGGCGGCAACACGAGTATCCTCAGCGTTTCGAGCGCGGCGAATCTTGGCACTGGCGGGCTTACGATGAGCGGCGGCTCAGTCCTGGCGGCGACCGGCACATTCAATCTTCCGAACGCGATCACTCTCGGCGCGGCTGGCGGAAACACTCAGCTCGACGGCAACCAGGTTTCGGGAATTTTCAATGTTGCGGGCGGCACAACGCTGACCGAAACAGCGGCGGGCGTAATCAGTGGCGGGCGTCTGATGAAAGACGGACTCGGGACGCTGGAATTGCTCGGCGCGAACACCTACGCCAGCGGAACCTACCTGCATAACGGCACACTTTCCGTTTCGAACGCGAACTCACTCGGCGCCTTGAGCACGCTGGCTGATCCATGGACGGCTGGCGTCACGATTGATAACGGCGCGACGCTGCGCTTCGCCTCCAGCTACAACAGCTATCCGGGACGCGGAATCGCCATCGGAACCGGCGGCGCGGTCTTCGACGCCGGCTCGGCTATCGCGCAGTTCATGAACGGACCGATGACGAATGTGAGCGGGCAGGGTGGTGGATTAACGAAGACCGGGATCGGCACGTTTGGTCTCGGCGGCACCAACACTTTCGCGGGCGACGTGAACGTGAACGGCGGCGTGCTCAGCATCAGCCGTGATGCGAACCTGGGCGCCGCTTCGAATCAGCTCTACCTCACCGGCGGAGCAACGCTGCGGATCGAGGACGGTATCGACAACTTCGGTGCAACGCCCGCGAATCCAGTGCTCGCCACATTCGCAACTGGTCGCCAGGTGAACCTGCTTGCCGGCCTCGACTCGATCGAGGTGAAGAACTTCGCCGACACGAACACCAGCTTCGGCGTTGGAGGCGCACCGGCGCGGCCCGCCTCGCACCAGAACACGCTTACTATCGATGGATTGATGACTGGCGCGGGAACGCTGGTCAAAGAAGGGAACGGGACGCTCGTTCTCACCAACACATCGAACAGCTATACCGGCGGCACGATCGTCAATGGCGGCACGCTGAGCGCGAGCGACGCATCGCAGCTCGGGATCGATACGGCGCAGCTCGCGATTAACAACGGCTCGACTTTTCAGGCTACGGCAAATCTCACAACCGCGCGTGATGTGGCCCTCGGCGGAACAGGCGGTCCCGCTACTGTTGGCGGCGGCACGCTCGACGTCGTCTCCGGATTCACAGAAACGCTCTCAGGTGTCGTTCAGGGCAGCGGCAGTCTCTCAAAAACGGGACTCGGCACGTTGTTCTTGAGCGGAACGAACACGTATGACGGCGGTACTTTCTTGAACGCGGGAACGGTACAGATCAACACGGACGCGAGCCTCGGCTCTGCCGGCGGCGCGGTGAACATCGGGAGCGCAACCCTGCAGGTCTTGAACGACACGCAGACATCGCGCGGTGTCACATTATCAAGCGCGAGCAGCGCCTTGCAGGTGGATGGAAATTCGACCTACGGAATCAATGGCAGCGTCGGCGGTGTCGGCGCGTTGACCAAGACCGGCACCGGCACGCTGACGCTGTTCGGCTCAAATTCCTACACCGGCGGCACGACAATCAGCAGCGGCACGATTTCCGTGAACAGTAACGTCAGTCTCGGTAGCGCAATATCTCCGCTGACGATCGGCGCGGGCTCGCTCAACGTGGTTTCCGGCTTCGCCTCAACTCGCGCGATGACGCTGACCGATGTCACGAGCACGCTGCAGGTCAGCGGCGGTGAAACCTTCACGAACTCCGGCGCGATCAGCGGCTCAGGCAGCCTGACGAAGACCGGCGCGGGCACTGCCGTCCTGGCTGGTAACGGGACTTACACCGGAAGCACGCGGATCAGCGGCGGCTCGCTCGTTGCGGCCGGCACGTCGGGCGGCGCGTTGGCGGGAACAAGCGGGGTCACAGTCGACGTAGGCGCGAACCTCTCGTTAGGCGCAAGCAACCAGATTAACAACGCGGCCACGATCACGCTTGCGGGTGGGACGCTGTTCAAGAGCGACTTCAGCGAAGGCAGCGCGAGCGCGGCCGGTATGGGTTCAGTCGATCTCAGCGCTGATTCGCATATTGACTTCGGCACCGGCACAACCGGCACCCTCGCTTTCGCCATTTTCAATCCAGGCGCGTTTACTCTCACGGTCGATAATTGGACCGGCACCCCTTCGACGATCGGCGACGCAACGACTGATCGCCTGATCTTCGGCGCCGACCCGAACGCAAACCTCCTGCAGTTCGTCTTCAGCGGTTATGACGGCGCGGTCGCGTTCGACCTCGGTAACGGTTTCTTCGAAGTCACGCCGCTCAGTCCGGTGCCGGAAATCAATCCCGCTGTGGTTGCTTCGTTACTCTGCGCGTTCCTGGGCGTCGTTCTACATCGCCGCTCCGTGCGGGCGCGCGTCCAAAAGTAGCAGCGAGGCGCCGCGCGCTTGGTCTTTCGGGCGACGCGACGTAAAGGTCGTCCGATGCCGCTCCTGAACGTTGCCGTTCCAGCCGCGCTTTGGCTTTGGCTGTGCTGGCATCTGCACTTCGACTGGAGCCTGAACGCGCAGTACAACTACGGCTGGGCGGTGCCGTTTCTCGCGATCTTCCTGCTCTACATCAGGTGGAAATCGCGGCCCGTGCCGACTGCGAATGACACCGTCGCGGCACAAGCCGCGATCTGGATACTGTTGTTCCTGCTTCTGCCGATCAGAGTCGTGGAAGAAGCAAATCCCGACTGGCGTTTTCTCAGCTGGGTGCTCGCGCTGCTCGTGGTCACGGTCACACTCATTGAGCTGCGGCGCGTCGGCGGACCGTCCTGGGTGAGACACTTTGCTTTTCCGATTTGCTTCACGCTCGTGGCAGTTCCGTGGCCAGTGCTGTTCGAGCACGGAGTCGTCCAGGCGCTTACTCGCGCCGTGGCTTACATCGCCGTCGATGTCGCGGGCTGGTTCGGGATCGCGGCGAATCAAGTCGGCAACATCATTCAGCTCACGAATGGATTTGTCGGAGTCGATGAAGCCTGCAGCGGAGTGAAGACGCTGCAGGCGTCGCTCATGGTTTCTCTCTTCTTAGGCGAGCTGCTGATGCTGACCAAGACACGACGCGTGATGTTGGTCGTCGTCGGCTGCGCGTGGGTCCTGGCGTGTAATGTTGTCCGCGCAACGACGCTCATGGTTATCGCCGCGCGCAGCGGATTTCCTGCGCTCGAACATTGGCACGACCTAGTCGGCTCCGCTGTGCTCATCCTCGGAATGGGTGGGCTGGCCGGCGCCGCACTCCTCTTGCAGCGCCATGGCAAACCGAATTCTCCGCGGCGGAGCGCAGCATTGCCGAAACGATTCGCCACCACCCAAAGCGTAGCTGCGCTGGCGTGGCTCGCGTTTGTCTTCGCCGGGAGCGAGCTTTGGTATCGCGCGCATGAGCGCCACCTGATTCCGCAACCGCCTTGGACGGTTGAGTGGCCGCGCGGATCCGAGTTAACTCCGATCGCGACATCGACCGCCGCAATTCTGCACTACGACGATGCGAGCAGCGCATCCTGGCGCGAGGCGCCTAACGAGTGGTGGGGTTTCTTCGCGCGTTGGGAGCCGCGCCGCGCTGCGCTCCAGCTCGTGCGCAGTCATTCGCCTGAGATCTGTTTGCCCGCGACCGGCCGCACATTCGTCCGCGAGCTCGCACCTGCGGAGGTGATTGCTGCAGACCTGCAGCTCCGCTTCCGCGTCTACGAGTTCGTGCAGGAAGGGCGACCGCTCTTCGTCTTCGTCAGCATCGCGGAAGACAAGCACGCGCGCGGCGCGAGCGAAGGTAGCGTTACGCAGTGGAGTGCGGATGGCCGGATCGCAGCCGCGCTGCATGGACAACGGAACCTCGGGCAGCGCTTGCTCGAGTTGGCCATGCTCGGTCCGCGCAACGAAAACGAAGCGCGCGAAAGTCTGGTCGAGACGGCGCGGCAGATGGTGCGGCTAGCGCCTACGGGCTAGCTACGGGAATCTGCGGCAACACCGGGACGACGTCGGGCGCGGACGGCGCCGCAAGCGTAGTCATGTTGCTCGCGAAGGTATCAGGCAAGGCGGTGAAGCTGACCATGGAGAGAGGCACGTTCCCGAACGCGTTGATCTCGGCGACTTCGAAAGCCTGATTGTCTCCATCGATCTCCGGCGTCCAGCGAAGCGCAACGTAGCGCGCGCCTTCCGGGTCGAAATCAATTGCTGCTTTGCCGGTGTGCTTGCTGTCGGTCACGGAAGCGACCAACTTCGCGTCGCGCAGGTCACCGGGTTCGGCGCGAAGTTCGTCGAGGAGATAAACATCGAGGCGACCGGAATGCATGCTGTAGAGCGCGCTCACACGGTGCAGGCGCTCGCTTTCCGCGAGCTCGATTATTGTGAGCGGATGCCTGTCGTTAGGCGAAAACTTGAACGTCGTCATGGCGTCGTCATCGATCATACGACGCGCAGTCGGCGCCGCGCCGGAGCTGACATAGACGACGCGCGCCTTTGCGTAGGCGTTGGCGAAATCGAAATTAAGAGAGTCTTCGATTGCGGCGTGCGTCGCCTTGTTCGAAACAAACATCATTCCGTCGCGCTTGGTGCGGCCGCCGATTCCGTCGTGGATGACGTGCAGGTTGCGACGCGAGAAGGAATCAAGTGACTGCCCACCGTAAAGACCGAGCGCGGCGATGCGCCCGGCTTTCTCGACGTTGAACTCGAGTCTCACATAACGCGCTTCGACTCCAACCATCGACAGATTGAAGAGGCGCTTGTGCGAAATCGCGACGCCGCCGTCAACCGGAACCCATTTTCCGCTGGCCGCCGGAAGCTGGTAATTCGAGACCGCGATCTTCAGCTCGCCCGCAGCCGCGGCGTTTTCATTCACAAAAGTGAAACGGTCGAGGAGCGAGGTGGCCGGGAGTTTGATTACAAACGTGGTCCGGCCTTCCTGCAACGGGCAGCTCACGGTGTCGTCGTCCATGATCAGCGCGGCCGCGCCTTTGTTCTGATCATTTGCCGTTGTGACTTCGGCCACGCGTCCGTCTGGCGTGGTGCACTCGATCTGCGCGCCGCAGTTCATGCGGGCGAGATTCTTGGCGTCGTTGCCGGCTTCTTCGGGAAGATCAGCGGCGAAGCTGGTCGACGCGACGAGGGCGGCAGCGGTGAGCGCTTTGCGGAACAGAGCAGCGGAGAGGAGAGACCATTTCATGTCGGTACTCCTGCAAAAGCTTAGAGCTTGCCACGCCAAAAATATTTCTGGGACGAACAACAGCGATGTCGCACAATCAGCGGCCGGACGTTCGCCTCCACAGGGGCGGAATGGGTGTTTTAGCGAGACGACGTGAGCCCGATTTGTGCTTGCTGCCGTTTTGGCCCGCTATTAAAAAGGCGGGGATTAAACGCCTAAAATCCGGAACAACCAATTACCTACGAGAATCCCGCCCCACGGGAAAAAAAGGAAACAACAACGGGGCGCAGCATTCTGCTGCCCATGGTACCACTTCTGCTAATTCCGAGAATCCAGATCGCCTGACCTATGAGCAGTAACTTCACTCCTCGCAGCTGCAGCTTCTCCGCCAGGCGGATCGGCTGTGCGCTTATTCTGCCACTCTGCCTGAGCGCGACAGCGCTTCGGGCACAAGATGCAATCCGTCCATCGCTCGCTGGCGAAGCCTCGGCTGAGTCGCGGCGGCAATCGATCGAGCAAATCCCTTACAACTTGCTCGTTGGCCCCGTCCGCTTCCGCCTGAGCGCGACGATGGGCGTCGAGTACAACGACAACATCAACCTGTCCGAGATCAACGAGCAGGATGATTTCATCTTCCGTCCGCAGATCGGCTTCAACATGCTCTGGCCGATCACGCAGTTGAACACGCTGCGTTTCGACATTGGTCTCGGCTACTCGTTCTACGCGCAGCATTCCGAGAACGACACCAACGGTGTGCTCCTCGCGCCTGGTTCGCAGCTATCGTTCGACGTTTTCGTGGGCGATTTCCGGATCAACTTCCACGATCGTTTCTCACTCCAGCAGGATCCGATCGACGAAGGGCAAATCAGCAACACCGCGGACTACGGTCGCTTCGAGAATTACGCCGGCGTTTCCGTTCTTTGGGATTTGAACAAGGCGGTCCTGACCGTTGGCTACGACCACTACAACTACGTCGCCACAAACGACCAATTCGATTACCTCAACCGCAGCGCGGAAGAGCTGTCTGCGTCGCTCAGCGTCGCCGTGAGTTCGACTACCGGAGTTGGCCTTGAATCCAGCTACGTCTTCACGGACTACGACAAAGATCTACTGAACGACAAC
>JBJMWV010000432.1:0-4047 GCA_045809985.1 Chthoniobacterales bacterium
ATTCCCGACCGCCGACAAGTTCGCGATCTCGCAGGCGTTCGACTACGTGCAGAAGAAAGCCTTCCGCATCAGCGTGCTCGACAAACAGAAGCGCATGGACGGCCGCGGCTACAACGACCTCCGCCCGATCACCTGCGAAGTCGGAGTGCTTCCACGCGCACACGGTTCCGCAATTTTCCAGCGCGGCGAAACACAGGCCCTCGCGCTTGTCACTCTCGCGCCGATCGAAGAAGCGCAGAACATCGACGCCTACGGTGGCGGCGAAAGTTCGAAGAGCTTCATCCTGCACTACAGCTTCCCGCCATTCAGCGTTGGCGAGACCGGACGCACCGGCGGCGCGAGCCGTCGCGAGATCGGTCACGGCGCATTGGCCGAGCGTTCGCTCGAGCCGGTCGTTCCCGGCACGGACAACTTCCGTTACGCAGTCCGCATCACGAGCGAGATCATGGAATCAAATGGCTCCAGCTCGATGGCCAGTGTCTGCGGCGGCATGCTCGCGTTGATGGACGCAGGCGTTCCGGTTAAGACGCCGGTCGCCGGAATTAGCTGCGGCCTCGTCACGGAAAACGACGAGCACGGCCAGATGAAACGCTACGAACTGCTGACCGACATCATCGGCTCCGAAGATCATTTCGGAGACATGGATTACAAAGTCTGCGGCACGGAGCAGGGCATCACCGGTTTCCAGCTCGACCTCAAGCTTCCCGGCGTGAGCCACAAGATCATGGCCGAAGCGACCATGCGGACGAAAGAAGCGCGCACCAAGATCCTGGAGATCATGTCGAAGGCGATCGACAAACCGCGCGCGGATCTCAGCAAATACGCGCCACGCATCGAGACGATCAAGATTAACCCCGAGAAAATCGGCGCACTCATCGGACCCGGAGGCAAGACGATCAAAGGCATCGTCGCTGAGACCGGCGCCGAGATTAACATCGAAGACGACGGCTCCGTGCACATCTACGCGACCAGCCCCGAATCAATGGCCCGCGCGAAGGAGATCATCGGCGGCATGTCGCGCGAGATCGAAGTCGGCGAGACGTATCACGGCAAGGTTGTCTCAACGAAAGAGTTCGGCGCCTTCGTCGAAGTCTTCCCGGGCAAGGATGGCCTCGTGCACATCAGTGAGCTCGCAGATTTCCGCGTCAACAAGACCGAAGACGTCGCCAAGATCGGCGAGATGATCTGGGTCAAATGCATCGGCATCGACGACAAAGGCCGCGTCAAATTGAGCCGCAAGGCCGCGCTCAAGGAACGCGCCGAAGCCGAAGGCATCGTCTCGCCAGAAGGCGCTCAGCCTGAAAATGGCGGCGGCAACCGGGGCGATGACCGCCCGCGTGACGATCGTCGTGGAGACCGCGGCGGACGTGGCGATCGCGGTGGCCGCGGCCGAGATCGTGGTCGCGCTGAGGACCAGCCGGTTCATTGATCGCCTAACGAGTAGTTTCGGAAGAGCGGGATCACTGATCCCGCTCTTTTCGCGTACACGTCACGTGCTTACATTCGCGCGATGAAGTCCGGCTTTCTCGAAAAGCTGATCGAGCGCCTCGGCCGCGTCGGGCCGGAGGAGGTGCAGAATTATCTCCTCCGTCTCGCGCAGGAGAAGGGCCTGATCGAGACCGTCTTCAACGCAATCCAGGAAGGCATCATCGTCACTGACGCAAAGGGGCGGATCACTTACGTGAATGACGCCGCTTGTGAGCTCTTCGGCATCGACGCCGAGACGTCGATCGGCAAACGGCTCGATGAACGGATGCGCGGTCTCGATTGGAACGCGCTCTCACGTTCGGAAGGCGCGGTTAGCCGCGACATGGAGATTTTTTATCCGACGAACAAGTTCATCAATTTCTACATCGTCCCGCTCATGATGGAGCGCCGCTCGGAAAAAGATGACGCGATCGCCGCGCCGGTCGGTCACGCGATGATCTTGCGCGACATCACCGAGAGCCGGCGTTCGACGGAGAAGACAATTGAGTCGGAGCGGTTCAACGCGCTCACTTTACTCGCCGCCGGCGTCGCGCATGAGATCGGAAATCCGCTGAATTCGCTGCACATCCATTTGCAGCTGATGGAGCGAAAAGTGCGCAAGCTCGACGGCAAATTGCACGACGAGCTGCAGGAATCGATCGATATCGCGCGCTCGGAAATCAGCCGTCTCGATTCAATCGTGTCGCAATTTCTTAAAGCCATTCGTCCATCGAAACCGCAACTTCATCCGGAGAACGTGAACAGCATCGTCGAGGACGCAGTCCGCTTCTTCGCGCCGGAAATCGAGGACCGCGACATCGTGGTCGAGCAGGAGCTTCGCTCCGATTTGCCGGTGCTCGAGCTCGATCGCGACCAGATGAAGCAGGCCTTCTACAACGTGATCAAGAACAGCTTTGAAGCGATGAAGCGCCGCGGGATTCTGCGCATTCGGACGGATATGGATGACACGCACGTCCTTGTGAGTTTCAACGACACGGGCGGCGGCATGTCGGCTGAATCCTTGAGCCGCGTCTTCGAGCCGTATCACACGACGAAGGCCTCCGGCTCCGGCCTCGGGTTACTGATCGTTAGGCGAATCGTGCGCGAACACGGCGGCGAGCTCGGTCTTGAGAGCAGTGAAGGCAAGGGGCTCACGCTCACCATCCGTTTGCCGTATCGCGATCAGCGCATTCGCATGCTCGAGGCCGGAAAGAATCACGAGGAACGCGCGGCCTGACGTTGCAAGTGCCGCGTTCAGTCGTTACGAGAACGCGATGACCGCTCGCGCTTTTCTCGTCGCCGTTTTTCTTTGCGCTTCCCTCAGCGTGCAGGCGCAGACGAAATCGAAAATCATTCCCGACGATTGGCTGCCCGCGCTCGCGCCTTCGATCAAGACCTCGCTCGACAGCCTGCGGGAAGCGAATGCGCAGATGGAGATGAATCGGCTCAGCCGCGAAGTCGCGGATATGACTGATGCGCAGTTGTTCATCGCCTATGTGCGACTGTACGAGAAGCTCACGCCGAAGGAGCGCGAGAAGCTCCTGGCGGAACAGGCTGCCTGGTTGAAGAAGCGGCCCGCAGTCGCGAAGAAAGGCGTGGAATCGGAAGGCGGTTCGCTCGCGCCGCTCGAAGCAAACAACGCCGAACTGACTTACACGGAGAAGCGGCTGGCCGAACTTCGCGCGCGCTACAAAGCTGCGGGCACGAAGAAGAAAGCTGCGTACGAAGACGAATAGTTCTCGTTAGGCGACGCCGGTCGGCACAATCCCGGCGCGTTCCACCATCAGGATCACGGTGCGCTCCGGTGCACGCGGCCGATGCTTCACACCCTTCGGCACGACGAAGCCTTTGCCGGGCGTGAGGTCGACGGTGCGATCTTCGAGATCGATCAGGAAGCGACCGCTCACCACGTAGAAGAACTCGTCTTCATTTTGGTGATGATGCCAATGATACTCGCCCTCCACGACACCAAGCCTAACGACTGCTTCATCGACCTTGCACAAGGTCTGGTTGAACCACTGGTCCTTGCACGCTTCGACCAGCCCGGCGACGTCGATCACCTCCAGCGGCTGATGCAGAACGTCGAGCCGCGTGTTGTAAGAAAATCCCGCGGGCGCTTGATCTCCAGGAGAGGCGCTCATGGCTGCTTCTCTCAACGCTCAAGTACAAGCACTCAACTGAATTCAATCGCGCTTCGATACGCTGCCGGCACCGCTGATCTGTTTCGAAACTGTCGGATTGCCCGAGTAAGTCACCTTGCCCGCACCTGAGATATCTACCTTCAGCGCATCAGTCACATTTACGTCGGCGCGTCCGGCACCGGCGATCGAAAGCTCCATCGCACGCGTTGTCAGCTCCTCGGCGTCGAGTCGGCTCGCGCCATTCAAATCGCTCGACATCGCGTTCACCTTTCCAGTTAAGGTCGCGCGCGTAGCGCCGTTGCCATCGAGATAAAACTCAGTCCCGGCCAGGTTCGCCGCGTTCAGTTTCACGGCGCCGTTGAGTGTCACATGACTGAGCGCTGCACCGGAAACGTTCACCGTAATTCCGTGCGTGCCCTGCAGTGGTTTGACCCATTCG
>JBJMWV010000433.1:0-4921 GCA_045809985.1 Chthoniobacterales bacterium
GAGGAGGGGCAGGAGCTCGAGCACCCGTGGTTAAACAAATCCGTCGAGACGGCGCAGAAGCGCGTCGAGCAGCGCAATTATCTACAGCGCAAGCGCACGCTCGATTTCGACGACGTCATGAACAACCAGCGCGAGGTCATTTACACCTGGCGCAACGAGACGATCGACTCGGACGATCCGCGCAAGGTGGTCTTCGAGATCATCGACGAAGCGATCCCTGCGAAGGTGAAGGATCTGCTCGAATCCGGCGAAATGGACGGGCCGAACTACAGCGCACTCATGAACTGGGTGAACATCACGTTCCCCCTCGGCCTAACGAGTGATAAGGCGCAGTTCGACACGCGCACGGACGAACAGAACGCGCAATTCCTGATCGAGAAGATCAAGAAATCGTACGAGCTGAAGTCGTCGCACGAAGAGCCGACGGCGGTGAAGTCGCTCGAGCGCTACATCATTCTCAATGCGATCGATCGCCTCTGGCAGGAGCATCTCTACGCGATGGATGCGTTGCGCGAAGGAGTCTACCTCCGCAGCTACGCGCAGAAGGATCCGCTCATCGAGTACAAGACCGAAGCGTTTGACATGTTCACTGAGCTGATGCTGAACATTAAGAACGAGGTCCTGCACAACCTCTTCCGCAGCACTTCGAATCTGCAGGCCTTCGAGACGTTCCTCTCGAGCTTGCCGCAGTTCCTCATGCGCGAGCATACGCCTACGGCACCGACTGCGACTGGTCCAGAGCCCGGGCGTCGTCCTGCTTTTGCAGGCACGTCGAATGGCGAAAGCGCAAACGGCGAAGGCGACGGCGAAGTGAAGCTGGAGCTCGCACCGGTTCGGCGCGAGATGCCGAAGGTCGGCCGCAACGATCCCTGCCCATGCGGCAGCGGGAAGAAGTTCAAGAACTGCTGCGGTCGATCGGCTTAGGTTTCGGCGGCTTTTTGATCGCCACCATCTCGGCCCGGTAGATCTCGCCATTCGGTCGGCGCAGAACGAGCCGGAGAGTGTCGCCTGGCTGCTTGTTGATGAGCGAGAGAAGCTCGAGCGCACGTGCACCGCGGACCGGCTTGCCGTCAGCTTCGATGATCTCATCACCGACGCGGATGCTTTGCGCGCTCGCGGGCGAGTTCGGCGCGATCCTGTCGATCGGGATCGACTGCACGATCGGGTTGAAGACAAAGCCGCTGGTTTCCGGGTTGATGTGAAATCCGTACCACGCTTTCTCCGCCGCATTGGCCGTGACGGAGAATGCGCCGATGAGCGCGAGTGTCGCGACGAGGCGATTCATCCCGTGCACTGTTGCGCAGCAGATGGAAGCTCGCCAGAAGAGGATTGACCGCGCTCGGTTGGCGTCGTGACATCAATGCGAGAGGCGCCTGATGCCTAACAACTCGTCCATCTTGTCGCGCGTTCTGCCGTTCATCCCTTTCGGCGAGATCTTCCGACGTCCGCCGCCGCCGCTAATTGATCGCGGTTTCGGCCTGATCTACGACAGCGAACGCGACATCACCTGGCTGCAGGATGTGAACTACGCGCAGACCGTCCGCCATTCGCGTGATGGTCAGATGACCTGGCCGGAAGCGATGGCATGGGTGCACTCGTTAGACTA
Organism: Chthoniobacterales bacterium; assembly: GCA_045809985.1. Lineage (GTDB taxonomy): Bacteria > Verrucomicrobiota > Verrucomicrobiia > Chthoniobacterales > UBA10450 > JACCTI01. The sequence continues at coordinate 1,607 of JBJMWV010000433.1, forward strand.
TCGCGGCGTCCGCGGCTGGCGTTTACCGAACGCGCGAAACCCGGACGGCAGCGGACCGGTTACGGGCAACAACGCCGTTGGAAGTGAGCTTGGCCATCTCTACCTCGATGTGTTTGCGAATCATCCCGGCATCGTCGCGCTGAAGAACGGCAAGGTGCCCTGCATCTTCTGGACCGGCACGGAAGCGAACGCGGAGGAAGCCTACGCGTTCGATCTCTTCACACTGCGACAAGGCAGCCTGTGGAAAGATCCTTTCGCGGAGCGGTTCCCGAATGTGCCGCTCTCCGGACCAGTGCTGACGTGGCCGGTGCACGATGGTGATGTCGCCGCGGAATTGCGTAGTCGCTGGCTCCAGCAACTGCTGGCTTCGATTCTCTCGCTCTTCCGCAGGTAACGCGTTCAGCGCGTGTGGCGCGCGTCGGCATCGAGGGTGTTCGATCGCAGCGCTGCCACGAACAAGGCATAATCCGCGAGCGGTTCTGTGCGAACCGTCCAGACAAAGTCCGCGTTCGTCTCGTTAGGCAAGACACGCGCGACGAGGGCGTGATGCGTGTGCGCGACGCCGCCGCGTTCGTAATGCACGACGTAGTATTGTCCGTCAGTCGCCGCCCAGATCAGCCGCTTCGCCGGCAGTGACGCATCACTGATCGCATCGGTCGGTTCCCATTTGCCACCGGGCTCAGCGATTTTGCCATCGCGACCAGCGACCAGTGCGAGGATCGCCGGCGGAATCTCTGTCGCCTTCAAAAGCGGATGGAACTTCGCGCTAGCTTCAACGGCTCGCCGATGTTCAGCCGGGAGCTCCGGACTCGGTGACGTTGCAAGCGTTGTCGCAACGATGAACAGCAGCGTGGCGAGTCTCACCGGTCAAACCTCATATGTCGTGATCTCGAGCCGGTTCCCGTCGAGATCCGCGAAGTAGATCGACTCGGAGATCTCGTGATCTTCCGACTGAAAGATGATGTCCCGTTGTCTTAGCTCGGTCTGCGCGGCTCCGAATTCCTTCCGAGTCGCACGAAACGCCAGGTGCAACATGCCAATGTGATCAGGCCGGCCACTCGGCTCGCGCGCACCTTCTCGGGCGGGAAAGAGCGCGAGCGCGGTTGTGCCTTTGCCAACGAAAACGGGCACACCGTCCCACATGCCTTGATGCAGATGTTCGAACCCGAGCACGTCCACGTACCAGCGGAGCGTCTGCCCTACATCCCGCACCGCGAGCGCGACGTGATCGATCCCTTCCAACTCAAACATCGCGCGAGCGTGCCAGAGCGCTTCGGCACGAGCAAGCGTCGCAGCATTCGGTGCATCGTGCGGCGCGGCCGCGGAGATTGCAGTTGCGAAACCCCGAGCACTGCGTTGCATTTGCGCGCTATGCCCCGCCTCACTCTCCCGCTTGCCGCTGCTCTTTCCTGCTGCCTCGTCCTGGTTGCGCAGGCGCAGTCACCGAAGCCGAAGCCGACTCATACCGCGACACCGAAGGCGACTGCGCAGCCCGCCGCTGGAGGAACGGCGGCAAGCGCGACGCCAGCAAGCGCTGCTGCGACACCTGCCACTCGCCCGCGGTTTCGCCCGGCTGTGCTCGCATCCGGAAACGACTCGTTAGTCAATCGCATCAATGTGAAAGAGCTACTGGAAAAAGGGCAGAAGGATGGAGCCGTGCAGTTTGCGGTCAATATTGGACCGGATGGACAGTCGGGCGAAGCCTGGACTTATCGTCCGATGCCGGGCTCGGACGAGCTGGAAAAGGAAGTCCTGAAGGAGCTGGATGGAGCACGCTTTACTCCGCCGATCTACAATCATCAGCCGGTCACCGCGATCCTCTACGGCACAGTTGTTTTCGATGCGGAAGACACGCCGCACCTCAAGGTGCTGCTGAATCAGGACGCGGAAGAGATCAAGGCCGGCAGTGACTTCATCGGTCCGCAGCCGGTGATTGGCGGTGATTCCCAATTCACCGGTTTGAATTTACCCGAGGCGCTCCCAGTCGCGATCGAGGGTGTGGTCGATATCGAGCTGGATGTAAACGCCGAAGGTCGCATGCTGCGACTAGCGGTCGTGAACCAGGATCCGCCACTTCTTGGTTTCGGCGAGGCAGTCCTGAAAGACTTCAAAGGCGCGAAATTTGTCCCCGCGTTTCGCGATGGTGATGCGACGGAGAGCCGAAGCGTGATGTCCATCTGCTACAAGCCAATCGGAGTTGAGCCGGAGCCTGAGGAGCCGCTACAGCTGCAAGCGGCATCGCCGTCGCCGTCACCGTAGGCCGATGGCGTCTGCGCCTCGTATTCTCCTTAAAGAGCCATTTTTCGAGACTGATCCCCTCGAGTGCGCACGCGACCTGATCGGGACACTGCTCGTCTGGGGCAGGTGCAGCGGCATCGTCGTCGAAACGGAGGCCTACCTGACCGAGAACGACGAAGCATCACATTGCTTCAGCCGCCCGAGCACCCGGGCTTATGTCGCGCGGAATAAACCCGGCGCTGCCTACATTTATCTGAACTACGGCGTGCACTGGATGTTGAATGTGCTCGTGAAAGGCGGTCCGCGGGATGGGCTGATCCTGATCCGCGCGATCGAGCCGCGGAGCGGAATCGAGCTCATGCGGAAACGCCGCAGCGTTGAGGATGTGCGGCAGTTGTGTTCCGGCCCGGGCAAGCTAACGCAGGCGCTGGATATCACGATGCGACATCACGAGATCGATCTCTGCGCCGACCCTCGGCATTGCTTTGCCCCGCGCGAAACGAATGAGGTCGAAGTTGTCGCGGATGAACGCATCGGGATCACGCGCTCGGCGCATCTGCCATGGCGGTTTACCTTGCGCGCGAGCAAGTTTGTAAGCCGGCCTCCGAAGTTGTAGCGTCCGCGATGTCCAAGAAGCGGGTTCTGCTCGGGATGAGTGGCGGCGTTGATAGCAGCGTCGCTGGTTATCTCCTGCGCGAGCAAGGCTATGACGTCGTCGGCGTGACGATGAAAGTCTGGCCGCAGGACTGCATCTCGCGCGCGGAGGACAAGTGCTGCGGCCCCCAGGCCGTAGCCGATGCACGCAGCGTGGCGCACTCGTTAGGCATTCCGCATTACGTCGTGGATGAAGCAGACCAGTTCGAACGGCTGGTGATCGATTATTTCTCGAGCGAATACCAGGCCGGCCGCACTCCGAATCCGTGCGTGATGTGCAACGAGAAGCTGAAGTTCGGCAATCTGTGGCAGAAGGCGGAAGCGCTCGGCTGCGATTTCATCGCGACGGGGCATTACGCCATCATCGAACATCATGCGGATCGCGCGGTGTTGCGCAAAGGCGCCGATCCGCGCAAAGACCAA
>JBJMWV010000434.1:0-6728 GCA_045809985.1 Chthoniobacterales bacterium
AAAGTCACGGCAATCTGGAAGTCACCTGCCGCGCCACCATCGCGCGGCTCGATGCCGATAGTTCCGGACAACGGGAGATTCACGTCGAAGATCCCGGCCGCGCCATGTGTCTTCCGTGAGACGGCTTTGATTGGGCCCGGCACTGGCGTCGGATCTGGAGTGATCGTGGTTGGCCCGTTATTCGCGCGGTCTAACGACTTCATGTAGGCAACCAGCGCATCGAGATCGCTTGCCGAGAGGTGCGACGTCTTACCATGCGTGTCCTTGATGACCTGGATGTTGTTCGCGGCGAGCGCGGGATTGATCTGCCCGTTGATGACCAGCGGTGCGACGTTGCTCGTTCCGAGCTGGTCGATCTCTAGGGAGCCATCAGGCTTCTTCACAAAGGGCGAATCAAGGCTGACAAAGATCGGACCTTTGCCGTCACCGGCGAGCGAACCGTTGCTGTCAGCGACCGTGATTGGCACCTGCGTTGGAAGCACAGGCGCAGTTTCGCCCGGCAACGCGAAGCCAGTCGCGCGGCTATGATCGGTCCGGACAGTGCGGAAGTTGAAACCGCGTTCGCCAGGCAGGAGCAATGGCGAATCCGGCGCGAGCAAGACTTCGCGCAGGTTGTGCGCGAAGCCATGATGCAGGTAGCGCGGCGTTGCATCCCAGACGGCGCGGAGATGCTTCGTGTTTCGGCTGCTGAAGTTCTGCGGCGTACCGACATCCTGCGGCGGGGCGAATTCGGTGAAGAAGTAGTCGTTGTTCGGCCGATAGAACGGGCCTTTTCCGTCGACAGTGTCTTCGCTGATCACGCCCGGCTCGTGGATGTTGAAGTCCTGGAAGGTGTCGTTAGGCACACCGTTCGCGATGGCGTTGGCGTTGTGATGACAATCCGCGCAACCAGCGCCGCCTTGCGCGACTTTGCCGGTGAAAATCTGACGACCGCGCTCGATCTGTTGCGCCTGCGCTGAGGTCGGAGTTTGTCCGAGCGGATTCGGGAGCAGGCGCGTTTCGTTTTGCGACCAAAGGATCTGCAGGTAGGCCAGTCGGTAGTAGCCGACCTTGCGTGCTTCACCATTCAAATCAGGCCGGCCGATCGCGGCTGAGTTTTCCTCCGTTTTGTTCAGCACGTAATCTTCACGTGCATGAAAACGCTCAACCGGATCGGCCTGCGGAAAGAGTGGCGTGGGAGCACGCTCGCCTAGCAAGACCTCGCCGTTGCAGGCGGAGGCGTAGGCCATGAAATCGTTGTTCAGCCCTTCGTACCATTCGGGCCAGTTATCGGAGATGTCTTTGTTCTGCGGGCAAACCTTCACGCCGCCGACTGCGTTGGCCGCGACGTTCCACTGGCAACCATCCTGCCGCATATCCCAATGGCAGAAGCCGCAGGATTTTTGCGCATCGAACCCACCCGGCGTCATGCCTGCGACCGGACCGTCGTCGGCATAGGCAGAACTAAAGAACCAGCGCAGACCGACTTCTTCATCCGTCGCGAACAAGCCGGAGCCGTTGCCGCCTTTCACCGGATCAGGGGTGCTCGGCGTCACACCAACTGGCAGATAACCTTGTCTCGTTAGGCTGCCATTCGCATCAACACTGAGGAACGACACATCCTCGGTCTGCATGTTGGTTACGAAAACGGTCTTTCCGTCCGGCGAGACTTCGAGGCCTTGCGGCGTGATGCCGCCGGTGAATTCGAACCCAGCCGGCGCGAGGATCTGCGACACGTCGCCCGCGTTGTTGTTGATCTTGAAAACCTCGACCTTATCTGAGTGCAGCATGCTGACGAAGAGGAAGCCGTTGCGGATTGTCATCTGCTCCGGGCCACTGCCGCGAATGAGTTTTTGCGCATCAGTGTGATCGTGCAGGTCCACGATTTGTCCTGGTGTGACGAGCTGTGAGTAGTCGCGGCCTTTGTCGACGTAGCGATAGACGAAGAGGTTCGTCGTGGTGTCGAAGATGTTTAGCTCGCTGCCGATGTCATCGAAGGTCGTGGCCTTCGTTGCATCGCTCATTACCGGCGTGTAGCCGAGCGGCTGGCCGTTGTTCTTAATTGCAACGCCGTTCGCATCGAGCGTCGGTAAACCGTGCCCCGTCTCCTTGCCGTTCAGCTTCGTGTTCGTCTCCTGGCCGGAAACAATTCCCCAGCGGCCGCTGATTTTTACATCAGTCGTTAGGCCGCCGACCGCGAGATTCTTCACGAGTATGTTCGCGTCGTTCGCGACGTTGATCGCGGCGATGGTGTGGCCAAGCGTGTTTGCGACGTAAAGCGTGTTGCCGTCCGCGCTCAGATCGAGATCGCGCGGATTCGTGCGTTCAAGCTCACTGCTGCCGGTCGGGATCTCTGCGAGCTGGGTGAACTTCGGACCCGGATCGACGCGGAAGGCGCGCACTTCATCCTTGTAGCGGTCGGTGATGTAGAGACGCGTGCCGTTTGCGCTGAAGAGCGCCTTCTCCGCATATGTTCCCGTCGCGAAATCACCGATCACTGTGTCGCTGCCCGTGTCGATCACGGACGCGAAGTTGCCGTATTGATTCAGAACGACTGCATACGAGCGCGGATAAATCGCGGGGTTAATCGGCGACATCTTCAGGCCGATCGGACGCAGGCCCGCCGCGACACCTTGCGGCCGAAGATCAATCCATTTGGTGACACGCCGCGCAGCAGTGTCGACTACGGCAACGCGCCAATCCGGATAACCTTCGCGACCCGGTAAGGTCACATACAGCTTTGTTCCATCAGGTGTGAGCGCGAGCGCGCGCGGCTGGCTCCGGAAGGGCTGCTCGCGATTCGGCCAAAGCTGGCTGCCGCTTTTCACGACCGGATTACTCGGATTGATTCGCGTGCCGGGATCAGGTCGACCGTCGATATAACCGGCGCCGAACATCACCTTCGTGAAACGCTCCATGCCGCCACGTTCGCCGGCCGACTCGGGGCCGATGATGTTCTTCACCGGATCGCTTTGAGGACCGGTGATGATCCTGCCTTGCGAATCCGTCTTCACCGCCGTCGTGAAAAGACGCAAAGCGAGCGGCGCTTCGGCACTCGTGGAAAGGATTTGATAAGTGAAGGACGGGCCGAGCTGCGGTCGCGTAGTCGCTCGCATGAACAATTCGCGCGCAGTGGTGGAGGAAAAAAGTGCGACCGTTGCGGCCGCGCCAACTGCAATGCAGGCAGAGCGCTGAAGCTTCATGCGCGCAACCTGTAGAAAGGCGTGCGAGCAGGCGAACGTTGAAGGGTAACGCGGTTGTTACCTAACTGTACTCTTAGCTAAGGCACGGACGTCCCTGAGAGGTTGCGCATGGCCGTCGCATCGGCGCTGTTGATCGTGCCATCCAGATTAAGCTCCCCACCGAATAGGTCGCATTCGCCGCGGCGTTCGCGTTACGCATAGAAAGAAAATTGCGGTTGTGAAGGAATCGTCTCGCGACGTTTGTTCGAATCGACTGAAGCCTCACTGCGACGGACCTTGAACCTCCCCAACACGATAAGAGCCGATCGGAACACATCCGCGGCGGCGCTGAGCGGAATCTTCACCGTTCTGCTCATGGCCTTCGTCATCGCGGTGCTCTACTTCGGCCGCGAAATTCTGGTGCCGCTCGCGCTTGCGGTCTTGCTGACGTTCCTGCTCTCGCCCGTGGTGGCGCGGATCGAGCGTTTTCTCGGCCGAATCGTTGCGGTGCTCTTCGTCGTTGCGCTGATGTTTGGCGTGATCGGCGGGACTGGTTACCTGCTTACGCAGCAACTGATCGATCTCGCGGCGCGGCTTCCGAATTATCAGGCAAACATCGAGACGAAGCTGCGCTCGATTCGTTTACCGAGCGGCGGCGTGCTCGGACGTCTGACGCACAGCGTTGACGAACTGCAGCAGCAACTGCCGACGGCAGCGGAACCGGCTGCCGGCACAACAGAATCAACGCCAGGCGATCGCGCGCGCGCTGCGTCGCCGAAACCGACACCGATGCCGGTGAGGGTCGTTGAATCGCAAAGTCGTCTCCCTCTCATTCTACAAAGCGCGGCGACCGGACTCGTCGGTCCGCTCGGCACTGCCGGTCTCGTCCTGCTGCTCGTCGTCTTCATGCTCTTCAAACGGGAAGATCTGCGCGGACGGATGATTCGCCTGATCGGGCAAAGCCGCATCAGCGCGACGACGCGCGCGATCGATGACGCGGGGAAACGCGTCGCGCGCTATCTCGCGATGCAGTTTCTCGTCAACATCGGCTTCGGGTTTTGCATCGCGACCGGCTTGTATTTCATCGGCCTGCCGAACGCAGTGCTGTGGGGCGCATTCGCGGCGATCATGCGTTTCATTCCATACGTCGGCGCGTGGATCGCGGCCGCGGTGCCGCTGATTCTGTCTTTCGCCGTTTCAACAACGTGGCTCGCGCCGCTCCTCGTCCTCGCGCTCTTTGTCGGGCTCGAGCTGCTCAACGCGAACGCGCTCGAGCCGTGGCTTTATGGCGCGAGCACCGGCGTTTCATCGATGGCGCTGATCGTTGCCGCGGTTTTCTGGACCTGGCTGTGGGGTCCCGTCGGTTTGTTGTTATCAACGCCCCTCACCGTTTGTCTCGCGGTTATGGGTCGGCACGTGCCGAAGCTGCAATTTCTCAGTGTGCTCTTGAGCGAAGAACAAGCGCTCGCGCCGCATGAAGAAATTTACTACCGCCTTCTGCGTCTCGGCCTCGCGGAAGGTAGCGTGATGGCGGAGACATTCGTGAAGGCGAACTCGCTGACCGCGCTTTACGACAACGTCCTCATACCAACGATCACACTCGCCGAAACGGATGCGCAACGTGACCAACTCGACGGCGAAGAGCGGGCTTCACTGCATCAGTTCATCCACGACATCGTCGAAGATCTCGGCACCGTGCCGGCGCCCGAATCGCAAGTGCCGGCGGACAAAATCGCAGCCGCGCAGGCGCCGGTTCCGCTCGCCGCGCCGACCTGTAGCGTGCTCAACGTTCCCGCTCGCGCGTATCGCGATGAGCTCGCGGGATTGATGCTCACGCACCTGCTGCGGCAACAAAACTTCCATGTGGAGAATGCTTCCGCTGCGCTCGGGACTAACGAGCTGATCGAACTGGCAAAGAAAGGCGAGTGGGAAGCGATCTGTATTTCGGTTGTCGCGCCTTCGACTCAGATTCACGCGCGCTTCATCACGGCGAAACTGCGCGCCGCATTGCCGCATGCGCGCATTCTCGTCGGCGTTTGGGGCGCGAGCGAAAACATGGTCGAAGCCACCGAACGTCTGCGCACCTCCGGCGCGGATGAAGTTGTCGTCTCGTTAGCCGAAGCGGTTGTCCAACTCGCCAAGTTCTCGATTCCGATCGCAGATGAAATGATTCCGGCACCGATCCCCGCCGACGAAGAACAGCGGCTCGCTGAGCTGCAGGCTCTGCGGATTCTCGACAGCGTCCGCGAAGAAGCGTTCGATCGCATAACCGACAAGATCTCGCGCATCTTCGACGCGCCGATCGCGCTGATCAGCTTCATTGATCGCGACCGCCAGTGGTTCAAAGCGGAGACCGGCCTGCCGCCAGATCTGGCCGAGGCGCGCGAAACGGCGCGCGCGGTATCGGTTTGTGGTCATGTCGTCGCCACCGATCAACTCCTCGTCGTCGAAGACATTGCGCGCGATCGTCGCTTCGCGAAGAATCCGATGCTGCGCGAGCGCGGGATTCGTTTCTACGCGGGAGCGCCGTTGCGCATTCACGGCCACGCGATTGGTTCGCTCTGCATCATGGACATGAAGCCGCGCCGCCTCGCGGAACGTGAACAGCGCCTGCTCGAGATCATGGCGGAAGACGTGATCGAAGAGATCGTTCGCCGCGCCGGCGCAAACACCGTCGCCGCGGCTGCGTGACGCGTTTTTGTCGCTAAAGCTGACAGCAGTGTCAGCGAGCTGACGCAAATTATTCGTTAGGGCACGGCTTTCCCACGTAAAATGCGTGCGGCACACCCGCTGCTAAAAGAGCGGCATGTTTACCGTTTCAGCTTTTGTCGTCGCCGCGGGCTCCGTTCTCGCGAGCGTTTTCTTCGCCTGCAAAGAGGACACCGATTTCACCGGACGAGCCTAAGCGTGACGACAACATCGACGCTGCGGCGTTGATGTTGTCTTTACGCTCCCCCGCGTCCGCGTAAGTTGGCCGCCCACGCAATGGCGGTCACAGAAGAGTCAGTCAAAGAAGCCCTGAAGGCGGTGAAATATCCCGGCTTCAGCCGCGACATCGTTTCGTTTGGGCTCGTCCGCAGCATTGAGATCAACAACGGAAGCGTCGCGGTGCAGCTGACCTTGCAGACGAATGATGCTGCCGTTCCGCGCGCGATCAAAGCAGACGCGGAATCCGCGTTGCAGAAACTGCCGGGCGTGTCGCAGGCGAAAGTGCTGATCGATATTCAGTCACCGCCCGCCGGCGCGGGCGCGGCGGCAAATGTCGCAACGCGCATCGAAGGTGTGAAGCACGTCATCGCCGTCGCGAGCGGCAAGGGCGGCGTCGGCAAGTCGACCACCAGCGTCAACGTGGCGCTGGCGCTGGCCGACACCGGGGCGAAGGTCGGCCTGCTCGACGGCGACATCTACGGCCCGAACATCCCGCTGATGATGGGCATCAAGGAGAAGCCGCAGTTGCAGAGCGAGGGCGGCAAGATCATCCCCTGCCGCAGCTACGGCATCAGGCTCATGTCGATCGGGTTCTTCCTGGACGAGGACAACCCCGTCATCTGGCGCGGCCCGATGGTC
>JBJMWV010000435.1:0-4341 GCA_045809985.1 Chthoniobacterales bacterium
AGCGGAGTAACGGCAGCGAATTGGGGGCCGCTCAGCACGGGAGCGAGCACCTCAAATTTCGCGGTGAACTTCAATCCAAGCAGCGCGGGCGGATTGAGCGGCCAGGTCATTCATCTAGTGAATAACTTCGACAACGTGCAGGAGCAGAACGTCGCGCTTACCGGCAGCGTGTATCGCCTGGCGGCGGCGAGCGCGCACACGCCGGAGCCGGTCGCGTTCGGCGTCGTTCACGTCGGTGACACAGTGGGCCAATCGCTCAGCGTCACGAACACGGCGGCGAACGACGGCTTCTCCGAGAAACTCGATGGCGGGATCGCACCGACGACCGGTGGCGTGACCGCCAGCGGCTCCTTCTCCCTTTTAAATCCTGGCTCGACCAGCGCTGCGTTGAGCGTCGGCATCAACACCGCGGCCGCCGGAATCAAGAACGGCACCGCCACGATCAGTCTTGTTTCCAATGGCAGCGGCACGAGCGGTCTCAGCAACACGAACCTGACGTCGCAAACCGTGAACGTCACCGGCCAAGTCAACTTCTTTGCCGACCCGGTGATCATCTTCAAAAGCGGCTCGGCCACCCTCACGATGCAGAGCCCAACGCAGTTCACCCTCGATTTCGGCAGCGTCCAGCCGAACAGCGGTAATTACATGGCGATGTTCGGCGTGCAGAATTTTCTGCATGACGCCGTCTTCCAGGACTCGTTAGGCGGGCAGTTCGATATTTCGATGATCGGGAACTTCGGAGCCAGCGGCACTGATCCGTTCTCCGGGATCGGGCCCAACTCAGAGGTTGATCCGAGCGTGAGCTTCAATAGCGCGATGGCAGTGGGAACCTACACCGGTCGGATCACGGTGAACCCGACGAGCACGAATACGAGCGGCACGAGTAATCTCAACGCGATCCAGTTGAATCTGACCGCGACAATTATTCCGGAGCCATCCTCATGGGCACTCGGCGCCGCGGGTGGAAGCCTCCTCGTCGCGCTGCAACGCTTCCGTCGCAGGCGCTGAGCAAGCTCAGCGGCAACCGCGATCAGTAGTTGCCGTAGCCGCGCTGCTTCAGTTCCCAGACGCGTAGCGCTGCCGCGAGCAGACTCTTCGTGCGCGTGAGCGTGCCGACCGCAGCCGGTTCGCGCTCCGCGCGTTTACCATTGGCGGCGCTCGCAGCGACAGCCTTCTTCGGCCGTCCGCGGCGCTTCGCTTTTCCATTAGGACGGGCGGCGGAGTCGCTGACGGGGAGATGGCCACTGCTGTTCATGAAATGGAGAAAAGCAGCTAGCGGGCCAGCCCTCGCGACCCGCCTTGAAACCGCTTGTGCCTCTGCGGTTCTCCCGTCAATTACCGATCGAAATGGCGAATCGGAAACTCGGCTGTCTCAGCATCTTTTTGTTTGTCGCACTCTGCGCCAGCATCTTCTTCAACTTCGTCGTCGTGATCATGGGGTTCGGTCGGCTCGCTGGTAATGCGGACCAGGAACGAGTCCCGCGCTTCCGCGAGACTCTCGTCCAGCGGGGGCAGGGGAACGATAAGATCGCGGTGATTGCGTTGCGCGGCGTGATCAGTTCGTCGCTGCCTGGAAATGTGGGCGAATCGATGGTCGACGATATGCGTTACGCACTCGAGCAGGCGCGCGAAGACAAGAACGTGCGCGCCGTGGTCCTGGAGATCGATTCACCCGGCGGAGAGGTGACGGCCTCTGACGTGATCTACAACGCGGTTGTTAGACTGCGCGCGAAGAAGCCTGTCGTCGTATACATGGATTCGCTAGCTGCTTCCGGCGGCTACTACGTTGCCTGCGGCGGAAAATATCTGATGGCGAACGACACCACCATTACAGGCTCCATCGGTGTCATCATTCAAACGCTGAACTACGAACAGCTCTTCAACAAAGTCGGCCTCGCCTCCGTAGTATTCAAAAGCGGCAAGTTCAAAGACATGCTGAATGGCGCGCGCCCAATGACAGAAGAAGAAAAACAATACGTGCAGAGTTTCGTTATGGGCACGTACGAGAAGTTTCTCGGGATCGTGGCGAAGGAGCGAAACCTGCCCGCCGACGGATTGCGCAACACGATCGCGGATGGACGCATTCTTTCCGGAGTCGCCGCGCGTGAGAACAAGCTCATCGACGGCCTCGGTCAAATCGAGGATGCGTTCACCAAAGCGAAGGAGATGAGCAACTCGTCAGAGGCAGCGGTCGTGAAATATGGTCCGCCGTTCACGATCAGCCGCTTCTTCCGTGCACTCGGCAAGGCAACTGATCCGAAGATCGAACTCACGCTGCCGAAGCAATTCATGCCGCAGCTCGAATCAGGTCGCGCTTACTTTCTGCCGAGCTACTACGCTCCCTAGACGGGCCGCGCGATGTCCGACGGCTTCCTTACAGCCTTTGCCGCTGTAATAAATGCGCTCTTCCTCGGGGCCAGCGTTTACATTTATCTTGCACTCGTTAGGCAGGTAAGTAGCCGTCCCGCCGCTGTCGAAGAAGGTGAGCCGCAGCGGACGTTTGCCTTGCCCGAAGCTATCCTCGCCTGTGCGCTTGGGCTGCTCTTCGTCCTCAACGCTGTGGCTGCGCCTGCGAACAGCGAGAAGATCCTTCTCCAAACGAACGATCTGGTCGCCAACGCGCTCATCTCGCTCGCGCTCTTCGTCTTTGTCGCGGCCTTTCTCACCGTGCGCGGTCGTGCTGTGAATACGCTCGCCGGTTTCAGTCGACTTCCATTTTGGCGCAGCTTCATCACCGCCGCCGTTCTTCTATTCGCTGCCTACCCGCTGCTCTTTCTCTCCGATCTGCTCTCGCAGCGCGTGCTCCACCTGCCGTCCGGCCGGCAAAACATCGTCGAGCTTTTCAGCGGATCGGAGACACTGCAGCAGCGCGTCGTTATCATCGTTCTTGCCGTCGGGATTGCGCCGCTCGTCGAAGAATTCGTCTTCCGCTTCTTTCTCTACGGTGTGCTGCGCCGCTACCTCGGGCGCTTCGTTGGTCTAATTTCAAACGCCGCGCTCTTCTCCGCGGTGCACGCGCATCTTCCCTCCGCCGCGCCGCTCTTCGTCCTCGGCGCCTGCTTCACCATCGCCTACGAATGGAGCGGCTCGATTGTGGTCTCAATGACCATGCATGCGCTCTTCAATTCGATGACGTTGATCGCGCTCGCGTTCCCGGATCAATTTCCGCAGCAATGAAGCTTGGCGACGTCGGTGAAGACCGGCTGCTCGCGAAACTTGCGGCAAGTCTGCCGACGAACCGCGCTGTCGTGGCTGGAGTTGGAGACGACTGTGCCCTCACGCGCTTTCCGGCTTCCGATCGACTGCTGGTTCTGAAGACGGATTGCGTCGTCGAAGGCGTTCATTTCACAAGTGCGACCGATGGAATGCACATCGGATGGAAAGCGATGGCCCGCCCGCTGAGTGATTTCGCCGCGGCGGCAGCGGTGCCGCAGTTCGCGATGATTACGTTGATCGCTCCTGCGACGGCTGAAGTTGCGCGCGTTACGGCGATCTACCGCGGCCTAACGAAAGCTGCGGGCCGCTTCGACGTTGCGATCGTGGGCGGCGAGATGAGCGCTACGTCCGGGCCGCTCTCGTTGTCCGTCGGCGTCACCGGCTTTATCGAAGCGGAGCGGCGCATCGGCCGGAACGGCGCGCGAGTCGGCGACGACCTCTTCGTAACCGGCACACTTGGCGGCTCGATTCGCAAGAAGCATCTCACCTTCGTACCGCGGATCGCGGAGGCGCGCTGGTTAACGAGTGCTTTTCGTCTTCACGCCATGATGGACTTGAGCGATGGGCTCGGCGCTGACCTGCCGCGGCTCGCCCGCGCAAGTAATGTCGATTTCGAAATTGATGAAGCAGCTTTGCCACGGACGCGCGGTTGCTCAGTCGAGGACGCGATGAGCGGCGGTGAAGATTACGAGCTACTCTTTGCGATCGCGGCGCGCGACTCTGCACGGCTGCAAAATGCATGGCGGAAAAAATTCCCAACGCTCCCGCTGAAGCGCATCGGCCGGATCATTCCAAAATCCAAAATCCGGAATCGGAAATTGCCCCGCGGCTATGTTCATTTCGCATAGTCCAGCGGAGACATTCGCCGCTGGCGCGGAATGCGCCGGTGCAGCAGGGCTTGGCGATGTCTTCGCACTGACTGGCGATCTTGGCGCGGGCAAGACGCAGTTCGTGAAAGGCTTCGTCAGCGGAATGGGCAGCAACGACGAGGTGACCAGCCCGACCTTCACGCTGATTCACGAATACAGCGGCGGCCGGCTGCCGGTTTACCACTTCGATTTTTACCGGCTCGATTCTGCCGATGCCGTGCTGCGCGTCGGTTTTGATGACTACATCGAAGGCGAC
>JBJMWV010000436.1:0-2929 GCA_045809985.1 Chthoniobacterales bacterium
GAGCGAGTCAGGATGAATCTGCAACATCTGCTGCGCGGCGAGCGTAGCACTGCTGAAATCGCCATTCTGCATCATAACGGAGGCGCGCTTGAGCAGACGCGACTCGCGCCAGCTCGTGTAGGCGCGCGGCGCATACGTGGAGAACATCCAGCCGAGCGCGAGACCGACGAGTGCGGCCGCCGCATAGATTCCGATGCGGCTTCGCGAACCGGTGTGGCGTTGCGAATGGCGACGTCGGCGCCGAACCCGTTTTACCTCCGTTGCCATCGCGGGTCTTTATCCGTGCACGCGGTGGAGTTTGCAACTTCGTGCGCCGCACTCGGTGTTTCGAGCAAAGTCGCTCGATACTGCAGCGAGGTCGCTCGACGTCGTCAGTGCGCGCGGGAGTAGGCGATCTCTTCCTGTTCCGCTGCGCGGACAACCGGGACGTCTTCGATTTGCTCTTCCACCTGCTCGCGCAAACGCTGGCCCCACACGTAGCGCGCGAGAAGCACTTTGATCGTGGCGGTTAACGGAACGGCGAGAATCGGCCCGAGCAATCCGCCGATGAGCAAACCCCACACGAAGATGGAGACGATCACCGTCATCGGATGCAGACCAACCGAATTCCCTACGATCCTCGGCGCAATCAGGTACGCCTCGAGATTCTGAACGAGGAAGAAGGCGCCGGTGATCATCAGTGGGTGCGTCCAATCACCCCATTGCGCGGCCGCGATCACGACCGCGGGGATCCAGCACAAGACGATGCCGATCTATGGAATCATGGTCAGGAGCACGACCAGAATGCCGATGAGCGGCGCGAAATTCAGGCCGAGCAGGATGAGCATGCCTCCAATCAGGATGCCGTCGATCAGGCAAACGAGCAGTTGCCCGCGAAAATAGGCGATGACGTAGCTGTTGATCTGCGAAAGGACAGTGGCGACTTCGTCTTTAAACGGCGACGCACGCAGCGGCAGATATTCCTTCCAGCGTCGCTCGATTTCCGGCGCTTCTTTAAGCAGGAAGTAGAGGTAAATCGGCACCATCACGAGGCTGAAGAGAAAGCCGGTGATGCCGAGGAACCCGCCGATGCTCGTCTTCACCAGAGCCCAAAGCTTGTCGGACAAGAGCGGGAGCTGCTTCTGCAGGTTGGGCAGTTGACGTTCGACCCAGCCTTGGATCCGCTGGCGTTCGGCGGAGCTGAACTTCGGACCGAGCGGGTTGATGACCTCGGACGACGACTCGTTAGGCGCAATAGTTTGCGGCTTCTCTTCCGCAGGCAGACTCTCCGGCGGCTGCGAGATCGGCGCGGGCGAGGCAAGCAACCAATCGACGAACCCTTTCGCGACTGATGTCTTCGGCTTCTCGCCGGGAGCGCTGTTGAAGGAGTGATTGTAGCGGTAGATGAGATCAACAACTTCATCGCGCGCGCGAATCGTGTAGCCCGGCAACTCACGCATGAACGCGGTGCTCTGCATCGAGACCGTCGGAACAATCCAGGCGATGAGCGCGACGATCGCCAGACCGGCGATGGTGAAGAGAAGCAGGATCGCCTTCGCGCGCGACATCCGCCGTTCGCTCAGATGCGTGACCACCGGATCGAGCAGGTAGGCGAGAATGATCGCGATCGCGACCGGGATGAGGATCGGCTGCAGGAAGCGGAGCAACCGCCCGGCGACCCAGACGCTGCTTCCGACGATGCCGACGAGCAGGACAAGGAAGACGGCGCTGAACGCAGCCCACATTACCTTCCGCTGCCACGCTGTCGGGTATCGTCGGTTCGCGTGGCTCATTCGTTAGGCTAAAGCTGCGCGCGTGCCGCGCCGCGCATCATGGCACCGGCAACGTTTTCGGATCACCTTTGCTCACCTTCGTCTTCGTGCTCTCGATTTTGTCGGCGAGCGCTTTGTTGCCCGGATTTAACGTATTCGCCTTTTGCCAATACTCGAGCGCCTGGGCGGTGCGGCCGAGCTTCGCGTAGGTGTCGCCGATGTGCTCGAACACCGCCGGATCATCGCGCGTGATGACCTGCGCGGCGCGGAGGAGATCGCGCAACGCATCTTCGAACTTCCCTTTTTTGAAATGTACCCAGCCGCGGCTATCGAGATACGCGCCGTTATCGGGATCGAGCTCGAGCGCTTTACCGACCATCTCCTCGGCCTCATCGAGATGCATATTGTGCTCGGCCCACATGAACCCAAGATAGTTGTAGGCTTCGGCGGATTTTGACGGATCGAACGCGATCGATTGCTTCAAGAGCTCGGCCGCTTTGTCGAACAAGCCCGCTTGCTCCGCAGCCGCGCCATAGTCGAAATAAAAACGCGCGTTGACCAGGTCGCTGCCTGCGGCCTTCGCTTCCTGGAGCGCTTCTTCAAAGGTGATCACCGCCTGCTGGAAATGTTTCGCTTCGCGCTGCGCAATGCCGAGCAGGTAGCTGAACTCCGGCGCCTGCGGAAAACGGCTGCGCCCTTCGGTCAGGATCTTTTCGGCGCGCTCACCTTCCTGCAACGGACTAATTAGGAGTTCGGCGAGACGCAGGTAAGTCTGGGCGCGATTCGGATTGATCAGAATGCACTGCTCGTAATTCGCGGCGGCTTTAGCGAAGAGCGCTTTCGCGCCATCGCTCTGTTTCGCGCGGAGGAGCGACCGCGCTTCTTCATCCTGCAGCTGTGCGAGAAGATCGTAAGCCTGATACTTCTCCGGGCTGTCTTTGATGATGCGCTCGAGCAGCTCGATTGCTTTCCCGCGCTGATTGGTAGCCGCAAAGCTGGCGGCAAGTTTCTCGCGCACCGGTTGATCTTCCGGCTGCAGTTCGAGCACGCGGAGGTAATGCGGAATCGCCCGCTCGATCTGATTCGACGCGACGAAATAATCGCCGACATCGCGAAGGACGTTCACATCATCACCGGCCACCTCGACAGCGCGGTCGAACATTGTGTTCACGCGCTCA
>JBJMWV010000437.1:0-4522 GCA_045809985.1 Chthoniobacterales bacterium
ACTTCGAGCAGCGCTACTCGCGGCTCGAAGATTGGACGCGCATCCGCTGGCCGGAAGCGCGGGAGATCGTCTATCGCTGGTCCGGCCAGGTGATGGAACCCGAAGACTACATGGGCTTCATCGGCCGGAACCCGATGGACAAGGAGAACGTCTACATCGCGACCGGTGACTCAGGCCAGGGCATGACGCACGGCACGATCGCCGGGATTCTGATTCCGGACCTGATAATGGGTCGCGAGAATCGCTGGGCAAAACTCTATGATCCGTCGCGCCTGAGCTTCAAAGCGGCGGGCGATTTCCTGAAGGAGAACATCAACGTCGCCGCGCAATATCGTGATTACATCACCGGCGGCGATGTGTCGCACGTGAACGACCTGGATTCAGGACAGGGAGCAGTCGTCAGGCGCGGGCTGAAGAAGATTGCCGCGTATCGGGATGACTCCGGCACGTTGCACGAGATGACTGCGGTCTGCCCGCACATGAAATGCATCGTGCATTGGAACCGCAACGAGAAGACGTGGGATTGCCCGTGTCACGGTTCGCGCTTTGATGCGATGGGGCACGTGATCAACGGACCGAGCATCGCTGACCTCGCACCGATCGAACACGAGTAAGCATGGATGCCGCCGTCTTTCGTGAGTATTGCCTAACGAAAGCTGGCGTGACGGAAGAGACGCCGTTTGGTCCGGACAATCTCGTCTTCAAGGTCAGTGCGAAGATGTTCGCGTTGCTCGGGCTCGATGACATTCCGCCGCGCGCGAATCTGAAATGCGATCCCGATCTCGCGCTCGAACTACGCGATCGCTACGAAGACGTCACGGCCGGTTATCACATGAACAAGAAGCATTGGAATACGGTCGTGATCGCGAGCCGCATTCCCGACGCGGAGCTGAAGAAGATGATCGACCACTCGTATGAGTTGGTCGTGCAGAGTCTTCCCAAGAAAAAGCGCGAGATGCTGTAGCGTCCGCCGTCTCAGCGGACCTATTTGGATCTCCGCGCCGCGATGTGCGCTGAGGACAGCGCACGCTACAGCATCAATGCACGACGGCGTTTCCCTCGATCAATGCACGGCTGCGACGTCGCGCACTTCTACTTCGCCGATGTCGAGCTGGAGTGCTTCGTGCGCGATCTCGAGGAACGCATCCGGCGGATCGGTCAGCGCAACCTGCAGCGTGCCTTTGCTGTCGTTAGGCGCATTCAGCTCTTCGCGGGTCAGGAGTTCGCGCACCGCAATCGCGCAGTTCTCCGCCGAGTCGACCAGCGTGACGCTGTCGCCGAGCAGGCGCTGAATCGCCGGACGCAGCAGCGGATAATGCGTGCAGCCGAGCACGAGCGTATCGATGCCGTCGTCGAGCAACGGCTGCAGATACTGCATCAGTATCTTGTCCGTCACATCACTCGTTAGCCAACCTTCCTCGATCAGCGGAACGAGCAAGGGACAGGCACGCGCGGTCACACGTACGGCCGAATTCAAGTTTCGCAGCGCGTGTTCGTAGGCGCGGCTCTTGATCGTGGCCCGCGTGCCGATCACTCCGATATGCTCATTGCGCGTCGCTGCCGTTGCGGCTTTCGCGCCCGGTGAAATCACGCCAGTGACGGTTACCGGCAGATCCTCTTCCAACGTGGGCAGCGCGAGTGCGGAGGCGGTGTTGCAGGCGACGACAATCGTCTTCGCATTCTCGCGAAGGAGCAGCGACGCGATCTCGTGACTGTAACGCTGCACCGTGCTTGGGCTTTTCCCGCCATACGGCACGCGCGCGGTGTCGCCGAGATAATAAATGGACTCGTTAGGCAGCGCGCGTCGCAACGCGCTCACCACGGTCAGCCCGCCGATGCCGGAATCGAAGACACCGATCGGCCGCACATCGCGGCCGCTGTTGTTATCGGCCGCCGCCGTCGATTGAGATGGAAGGTGCATCAGTGGATTGCGATTGGGGCGCCGCTTCGAGAGGCTCGAGCGGATCTGTGATTGATCGCGTATGCGGCGGAAGCGTTGTTTTGAGCGAGGCAAACGTGGCGTTGCCCCCCTCGCGATAATTCACCGCCGCGCTGTAGCTCTGCACGCCTTGCGCGATCGCCGCCCCGAGTTGTTCGCGGTACTGCGGAGTCGCGATGCGCGCAGCCTCAGTCGGATTGTTCAGGAAGCCCGCCTCGAGCAGCACTGCGGGAATCTTGATGTGCCGCAGCACCTTGAAACGCGCGTGGCGAATGCCGCGATCGAAGGCACTCGCGCGCGACAGCACCGAAGCATGCACTGCGGTGGCGAGCGCGACGTTTTCGCTGTCCTGCGCGTTGCCCTCGTCGGGCGAAGAATCGTTCGAGATGACGTGATTCTCGCTGCCGGTCGCGGCGTTCGACGGCACACCTGCGGGGGCAAGCGCGTAGCTCTCCACGCCACTGCCGCCAGAACCGGAATTGAAATGGATGCTGATGAAGACCGCACGCGGAAAGCGATTTGCGAATTCGATGCGATCCTCGAGCGAGATGCCGTTGTCGGCTTGTCGCGTCAGCTCGACTTTGTAGCCGGCCTGCATCAGCTCGCGTCGCGCGGCAAGCGCGACATCGAGCGCGAAACTCTTCTCGCTGCCGTACGGATTTGAGGTGCCGTTGTCGGTTCCGCCGTGGCCTGGATCGAGCACCACCGTTTCGACCTTCTCCGCGTTGGTGATGCGACTCGGTCGCAGAACGGGTTCGATGATTTTGCCGACATCAATCGCCGAAATCAGCTGCCCGTTCGGTCGCTCGAGGAGCGGAAAATCGGTGTAGAACCGGACGCCATTGATGAAGAGCTCACTCGTGCCGACCTGCGCACGAATCGTGCGATGCTCGCCGCGCAACGAGATGGTCCGATTCGCGTGGCTGTAATCAGTAAAGCGATAGAATTCCGCGACGTTCTGGAGCGTCACGTAATCGCGGCCGTTTTGCTTGATCACGTTCCACTCCTGCGCGCGCGCCGCGGCGGCGAGCGAGATCAGGATTACAAAAGCGGCAAGCTCTAGGCGCATCGGGACGCCGGAAACTAGCAGCGTCCCCCGCAATTTGCATTCGACGCCGTCCCTTCGATGATTCTGCCCCGTGGCCGAACTCCCGAAAACATACGACCCGAACAGCGTCGAACCGAAGTGGTATCAGCGCTGGCTGGAGCGCGGCTATTTTCACGCTGACGCGCAGTCGCCGAAGCCTGCCTTCTCGATCGTGATTCCGCCGCCGAACGTGACCGGCGTGCTGACGATGGGTCACGTTCTGAACAACACGATCCAGGATATTCTCGCGCGGCGTGCGCGGATGCTCGGAGACGAAGTGCTGTGGTTGCCGGGCACAGATCACGCCGGCGTCGCGACGCAGACCGCGGTCGAAAAACATCTTTGGAAGACGGAGAAGAAAACGAAAAAGGATCTCGGTCGCGAGGAATTCCTGAAGCGCGTCGTCGAGTGGCAGAACAAGCACGGCGGGATCATTCTCGAGCAGCTGAAGCGGCTCGGCTGTTCGTGTGATTGGGCGCGGCTGCGTTACACCTTCGACGACGATTATGTGCGTGCGGTCACAAACGTCTTCATCGACCTCCACCGGAAAGGTCTGATCTATCGCGGTCGCCGCATGATCAACTGGGATCCCGCGGCGCAGACGGCGCTTTCGGATGAGGAAGTCATTCCGACAAAGCAGAAGGGCAGCTTGTACTACGTGCGCTACGAGCTGGTCGATGAACCCGGAAAGTTCCTCGAAGTGGCAACCACGCGGCCCGAGACAATCATGGCGGACGTTGCGCTGGCGGTTTCGCCTAACGACAAGCGCTACCAAGACTTGTTAGGCAAGATGGTCTGGCGTCCGCTCGCGCGCGAGAAGATGCCGATCCTCGCGGACGAGCTGATCGATCCGGAATTCGGGACTGGTGTGCTGAAGGTTACGCCTGCGCACGACAAAGTGGATTTCGAAATTGGGCAACGTCATAAGCTGCCGATCATTGACGTGCTGCATCCGGATGGGCGCATCAATTGTCCTGCCGTTCCGGAGCTCGACGGACTTGATCGATTCGAAGCGCGGAAGAAAGCAGGCGAGTTGTTAGGCGAAAGCGGATTGCTCGCGAAAGAAGAGCCGTATGAGAACAACGTCGGCTTCAGTGAACGCGCCGGGGTGCCGATCGAGCCGCGGCTGAGCGAGCAATGGTTCCTTCACTATCCCAAGACTGATGAAGCGCTCGCCGTCGTGCGCGAACACCTCATCCGCTTCTTCCCGCGGCATTGGGAAAAGGTCTACGCGCAATGGCTCGAGAACATTCAGGATTGGTGCATCAGCCGCCAGATCTGGTGGGGGCATCGCATCCCCGCGTGGTATAAGCCTAACGAGCAGATTCGCGTGCAGGTGGAATTGCCGGGCGAAGGCTGGACGCAGGATCCGGACACTCTCGATACCTGGTTCTCGTCGTGGCTCTGGGCGTTTGAAACGATGGACCCGGAGACGCGCGCGAAGTTTTATCCGACATCGGTTTTAGTCACCGGGCCAGACATCATCTTCTTCTGGG